>JBIKWV010000563.1:0-4164 GCA_044356135.1 Elainellaceae cyanobacterium | reverse complement strand
GCGCCAAGCGAAACCTGGGATTTTATTGGGATTTTATTTTATGGCAAGCCCCTTATGACTAAAATCATGCCAATTTTTCCTGAAACGCTGGCGGAAATCCGAAAACCGCTTTTAGGGGCACGCGAGAGACGCTAAACCCATACGAAGCAGAGTAGTTGCCTGAGTGGAGCCGGAAGTTGCCTGAGTGGAGCCGAAGGCAACGGTTCTCATCCTTTGACTTTTGCTTTCCCCTGCTCAGTGATGGCTCGCTTCTCATCGCGGGTCATGCTGCTGATGAACTCAACTTTGCGAAAGCGGAGTGCCGACCAATCTGCATCGATCGCCACCTGTCGCACCCCTTCAAACCCCGCTTCTCCCAGTACAGCCCATCCCGTATCGCGGTTAAACTCACATTTATATTTCTTGGAAGTTCCCTTCGGATAGGCAAACCAGACGATTGCATCTCCCTGGGTTTTGGGAGCGATCGCCCCTACCAACTCATCCACCTCTGCCTGCTTTGTCACAAAGGCCAGCGAGAAAGTGATGGTCTGAACTTCTACCAGATCTCGTTGAACCGTAACTCCCTCCAGGGTCTCCAGTTCTGGCTCAAAACTGTCGGGCGCGTTCAGAATCAGAACTTGTTTTTGATCTTTAAGGTTAAGTTTCTTGAAGAGCAGCGTCACAATTGGCGCTCCAAAGATAGGACGGCTACATCATGCTACCGCTGACTCCTGCTAGAATTACCCAAATCGTAAAAATCGAGTTACAGTCATAGGAAAGTCATCCTGTTACCGTTTGGCATTCAGAGGTGTGTGCGTGGTCGCCGATCGCAGGTTTCAATCTAATCATCGATTTGTAATCGGGTGTAAGACTGAGCACCTCAGTGACTCGAAACAATTCCCTACGGTAAGGGGCACAGTTGAGCCGGGAATGCTCTGTGCTGCCAGTTTACCTAACCCGGCCCCCATTGTCCGGTAGCGCCTATCGACTGACCACGGGAGGGGCTGACGGCAATGGGTCAGCTCCTCCCCTCATCCTGCCTGATTCCCAGCGTTCGAATGCCATCCAGCCGGAAGACGTGCAACTGTGGTTGACTGACGAACTGCTGTTTAACTTTCAGCGATGCAGCCGCCGTGCCTTCCTCGACCTGTTTGGTGATCCTGCCCGTCGGGATCCCCCCAGCGACTACCTGCGAAAACTGCGCCAGGACAGCATTTCTCACCAACTGACGATCCTGCAAAATCAGAAAATTCACCAGCCCACCTATGCCCGTCAGAACTGGCAGGAGGGCGCTGCTTCTACGCTGGAATTAATGCGGCAGGGGGTGGAGCGCATCAAGGGTGGGGTGCTGCTGGCGGAGTATGGTGAGCGCACCGTTCTGGTCAGTTGCCCCGATGTGCTGGTGCGTCAGCCCGGACACTCTTACTTTGGCGATTGGATCTACGTCCCCACCGAGATTCGTCTGGGCAAACGTCCGAAGCTAGACTATCAGGTGACAGCAGCTTTTCATGCCTTCGTACTGGCAACTGTGCAGGGAGCCTGGAGTGAGACCAGTTGGCTGGTGCTGCGCCAGCGGGGAGCCTACGCTGTCGATCTGGTTGAACTTCTGCCGCGAATGCAGGAGCTTCTAGATAACTGTGTCAATCTACTGTGTCCCTCCTTTTCAGAAACAGGGGAGCAACTCCCCCAGGAACCAGAGGTTTTCATCTCCCATAGCCGCTGTGATCTCTGCCACTGGTTTAGCCACTGTTATGGCATTGCCCAGGAAGAAAGCCACCTGTCCCTCCTGCCCGGTGTCACTCCCAGTCGCTATGCCATGCTGAAAACGCTACAAATCCAGACGCTGGATGCACTGGCCAATCTTAGCCCCGACCGACTGACTGACCTTCCAGGGTTCGGGCCTCACGTCGCCCATCAGGTCGTGCAGCAGGCGCAGGCCACACTACAAAACCAGGCGATGCCCCGTCCGCTGTCCAGTGGTGCTTCCCACGGCGCATTGCTTTCGGAAGCAGAACTGCCGACCGCCGAGGTGGAGCTGTACTTTGATATTGAAGCCGCTCCAGAGCAGAATCTGGTCTACCTGCATGGTGTTCTGGTAGTCGATCGTGCCGCCAGCACCACTGAATTTCACCCGCTGCTGGCGGAGGCTCCCCATGAGGAAGAGGCCATCTGGGAGGAATTTCTAGACCTGGTGTGGCGCTATCCCACCGCCCCCATCTACCACTTCTGCCCCTACGAGGTACAAACGGTGCGGCGGCTGGGCGAACTCTACGGCACTGATGTCAACTTCATCGAACCGCTGGTGGGGCGCTTCGTAGATCTGCACGAACGGGTTACCCGTGTGGCCACACTTCCCGTCGAAAGCTATGCCCTGAAGGCGATCGCCCGCTGGATGGGTTTTGACTGGCGCAATCCCGAAGCCAATGGCGCACAGTCGATTTTCTGGTACGCCCAGTGGTTGGAGCAGGGCGATCGCACCTATCTGGACGCGATCGTGCAGTACAACGAGGACGACTGTCGTGCCACGCACCATGTGAAGGACTGGCTGGTGGAGTTTGTGCGACTCCATCAATAGAGAGCTGTGGTAGATGTGGCGAAGCCACACCTACCAACACTAAGCCTTGTAATCTTCGGGGAGTTCTGCGGCCCGCTCCGTCCGGTTAATCCCAAAGTTGTCCGGCAGTTCCTCCAGGGTCACCCCCAGCGCCCGACACAGCACCTTCATCTGAGATACGGTCAAAACCGCAGGGCTGATGCCCCGCTCCCAGTTGCTCACCGTTTTTGAGGTGACACCAATCATGCGGGCAAGCGCCTCCTGGGATAACCCCGCTTGCTCCCGAAGTTTCTTCAGTGCCGACTCAGGCTCTTGATTTGCTCCACGTTGCGCCATAAGGAAATTTTCTTCTAGAAACTACTTGACAATCAAGCCCAATTTCCAGAAACTTACTTCTAGTATCACAGCAAGGGCAGGCACCAGAGGGTCTCTGGGTGCTGGTTTGCCCTTGCTTTAGTGTCGCATCTTACGGGAGGAATTGGGTGATGACCTATCAGGAGCAGCTACATCCGTGGGTGGTCTACCGTCTGCTGCCCAATTTGCAGCGGTTGATGGTGGCGAGGTTTCGGCGGCGGGGGGATGCAGAGGCATACCTGAAAACGATTCGGAGGGTGATGCCGCGATCGCACTTCGCAGTGGTGTACGAGGGGTGGCGGGGGTGATGGGCACAACGCTGAACTGTGCCTGCACCTCATCAATCTAGGCCACTCCAGAAAGCAGCAGATAAACTGAAGTACAGCCGCAAAACGCTGAAGCACATCCCAACTGACTGGATTCGCTGTTTCCTACAGGCGATGCCGCCCATCCTTATATGGACACGCTCACAATTCAAATGCCACCCTCTACACAATTGAGCGACGACCAGTTCTACGAGCTGTGTCGAGCCAATCCTGACCTGCGAATTGAACGTTCTGCAACTGGAGAACTGATCTTTATGCCTCCCACGGGTGGAGAAACAGGAAAGCGCAATGCGAAACTCATTACCCGATTTGTTATTTGGAATGAAGACACACGGTTGGGGGAGGTCTTTGATTCTTCTACTTGCTTCAAACTTCCCAACGGAGCTGACCGTTCCCCCGATGTGGCATGGGTGATGCAGGAACGCTGGAACGCCCTTACTCCAGAACAGAAGGAGAAGTTCCCCCCGATCGCCCCTGATTTTGTCCTGGAGCTGATGTCCCCCACCGATGTCCTGGAAACAGTTCGTCTCAAAATGCAGGAATACCTGGACAACGACGTGGAATTGGGCTGGCTGATCAACCGCAAACAGCAGCAGGTAGAGATTTATCGTCCGGGTCAACCGCCTGAGATTTTGCAGGCTCCCTCCCGTTTGTCAGGGGAGGACGTGTTGCCGGGGTTCGTTCTCAACCTTGAGTGGTTTTGGGAATCTTGAGTGCAAGTGAAGGGTAATCCCACTTTAAAGTGCTGTATGAGGGGAGCGTCACGTGAGCGAGAATAGAGGATACTGAACTCGATCAAAAGTTAAGTCTCAGATTGCTGTGAATGTACTCTATCCCTGCGGTTCGCCCAACCTACCAGCCTCAGTCAGAAGATAAAACGCCTGAATCTGATGCAGCTTATTTCTTCTTCCTGCGGCAGAAACCTGTGGAAGACCGGATTGCCATGACTGG
>JBIKWV010000562.1:0-4168 GCA_044356135.1 Elainellaceae cyanobacterium | reverse complement strand
GGCTTCGCCGCGCCTCTCTCAAAAACAATTACAGGTTAATTTGTTCAAGATCTGAGATGCCCCAAAAAAAGAGATCCTTAGGGATTTCCTTCTCTCAAATTCTTTCATGTTAAAGTCCGGTTGGATTCTATTGTTTTGGGTTTCAAACTTAATCGCGCCTACCAACTGATGAGGTGCGGGACGGTCGTTCATTAGGGTCAGGAGCAACGGTATGCGGTGGGAGTTTGGGCGACGCAGTGACAACGTAGAAGACCAACGCGGTGGTGGTGGCGCAGCCCCAGTCGTAGTTGGCGGAGGCATCGGCACCATCATACTGGCACTGGTGGTGATGCTGCTGGGCGGCGACCCATCCGCCATTTTGCAGCAGGCGGGTTCTAACGCCCCCACGTCTCAGGCTCCCACCACAGGGGAACCCGTCCTGGATCAGCAGGTCGAATTCGTCTCTGTTATCCTGGCGGACACAGAAGACACCTGGCGGGGACTGTTTCGCCAGATGGGGCGGCAGTACGTTGACCCAAAACTGGTGCTGTTTTCCGGTACCGTGCAATCCGCCTGCGGTATGGCCGAATCGGCGATGGGGCCTTTCTACTGCCCCGCCGACCAGAAGGTCTACATTGACCTCAGCTTTTATCAAGACCTGCAAAATAAACTGAATGCCCCTGGCGATTTCGCCCAGGCGTATGTCATCGCCCACGAAGTCGGTCATCACGTCCAGAACCTGTTGGGCATTTCTCGCCAGGTACAGACGCTCCAGCAGCGCGTCGATCGGGTACAGGCCAACCAACTCTCCGTCCGTCTGGAACTTCAAGCAGACTGTTTCGCCGGGGTCTGGGCCTACCACTCCAATGATCAGCGCAAAACCCTGGAACCGGGCGATATCGAGGAAGGGCTGAACGCTGCCAGCGCCATTGGGGACGATCGCCTCCAGCAGCAGTCCAGGGGGTATGTGGTGCCCGATTCTTTCACTCACGGCAGTTCGGCTCAGCGGGTACGCTGGTTCCAGCGGGGGTTTGAGAGTGGCGATCCAAGCGTGTGTAATACCTTCCAGACGCCAAACCTATCGCGAACTGTCGCGCGGTGCTTCGCACCGCGCCACTGTTCGCTAAAAATAAACGTGCCGTTAATGCTGATGAACCCGGTAGGCGCAGCGGCGATCGCCCCCCAGCAGATGTTCCACTCGTTCGACTGTGACCCCTGGCCCCAGCACGCGCCGAAAGACTTCCAGTTCTGCGTGGCAGAGCCCCTCACAGGTGTGAGCAGCAGCAAAAATAGGGCAGTGGTTTTCCACCAGAATTAAATCCGCTTCAGACTGAACGACTTCGGTCATATAGCCTTCTCGATCACGAATGGCAGCAAGGGCCTGGAGGCGATCGCGCCAGTTTTCAAGCGCAATCCTCTCCAGTTCTCCCAGATAGTTCTGGCTCTGCTGGTGGCCCCGTTCGGCAACAATTTGTTCCAGACCCGATCGCCCAAAGACTACCTCAGCACTGCGCATCAAGTCCTGCATCAGCTCCATGTGGCGATCGGGAAATTGGCCATTGGAGGAATGGGTCAACTGCCAGAGTTTGACCGGGCGACCCATCGGGCGTTTTTCTTCGCGGTAGGTCACCCAGCCTTCCGATTTGAGCGACTGTAGATGTTGACGAATGGCGATCGCAGAAACCTGGAGCTGTTCTGCCAGAACGGCTGCGGTTTGTGGCCCTCGCATTTTCAGGCAGTGCAGAATCTGGTCTTTGATTTTCAGGTCAACAGGTTTGCGGTCTGCGTTTGCCATACTCAAGCAAAATCGAGATGAAGGTTAGGGCCGGCTCAGAATTTGTACTGCTGGTTCTGAAGCCACATACTGATGGGCATCGCCTGCCCCTGTCCATCTAC
Organism: Elainellaceae cyanobacterium; assembly: GCA_044356135.1. Classification (GTDB taxonomy): domain Bacteria; phylum Cyanobacteriota; class Cyanobacteriia; order Elainellales; family Elainellaceae; genus CAZVXA01. The sequence goes on along the minus strand of JBIKWV010000562.1, from coordinate 2,293 downwards.
TTTAACCTCCACAACAAACGGTGGATTGGTCTGTCCCCCCAGTTCTGCAATTTGCTGGTTGATCTGATCGCGATCAGATTCGGGGATATAGTAGTTCTCCAAACCGTAGGTCAGTCGATTGCCGTAAAGCGTCCCCCGCAAAGCGACCTGATTCGGCTTCAGGTCAGTCGGATAACTTTCTGCCACTGCCACAGGCTTCCAGGGACGGGGCGGCGTCCCATTCTCCGCTGGCGCTTCCAGCACGATGTAGATGGGGGCTGTGGACTGGAAGAAGGAACGGGGATTGGTCGTAGAGTTGGTGCGAGCCTGCTGTTGCTTGATTAACGCTCCACCAGGCAGCTTCTCTAACGTTTCAGCCATCGAGATGTCATAGCCCAACGTCACGTAATACCCGCGAAACAGGTTGTAGGGGTCTACGGGAGCAGTTTGCAGAACCAGCGTTTTGCCCGTGACCTGGGTGTGAACCGCCTGGAGCGGCAGAGCCAGGATGATTGCCGCCTGCATCGCCAGGGGAATCCAGAACCACAGGGCCGACTTGCGAGTTACAGGAGGCTGCGCCGGAGTTTCGAGAGCGGGCAGCGGCTTGAGCACAGGTTCAGCGATCGTCGGCTTCAGGATATCGCCCGCCTGTCTAGTTGGCTGCTCCGGTGACAGAGGTGGAGATTCAGACTGCCGATTCTCTGGATTGGGATTCATAGGGTTATCCTCAAACGTGATTTTCAGGAATTACGGCCCGATACCGCAGGCGACGGAGCGGGATTGAGACTGCGGACATAGCGTTCAAACCACAGGCCAAAGAAAATAATGCCAATGCCGCAGAGAATCAGGATGAACGACTTCAACAGCAAACCTGTTTCGTATTCCAGAGTGCGACTGATGATCTGCATACTCAGCATCACCAGACCAACCCAGAACAGTTGACGGTTTGCCTGTCCCAATCCCTGCCGCAGAAACCCTACTCCTAAAAGGAAAAACATCACATTGCACAGGTAAGTCGCCACGATCGGTATGGGAGACACACTCCAGTGCAGAAAAGTCAGAAGCGCAATGGTGACGACCATGGCCAGCACAACGGCATCCGTTTTCACCAGCCCCCAGCGCCCGGTGCGATGAGGGTGAGCCAGCCCGATCCAACCCAGAATCGTTAACGGCACCAGCACCAGCAAATTGAGATTGGTCAGCAATGCTGAACCCTCACCGAACAGGTGCGTGATTTGATCAGGCAACGGGATTAGCGGAGCCGTGGCAAACCAGGCAAAGCGGAACGAAAACAGGTAGGTGAAGACAATCAGAAACACCAGCGCCAATCCCTGAGCCGTCGTGCGGAACGGGTGGGTGAAGGAGTGGCTTTGGCGCAGCAGGCGTCGCCAGATCGTGTCGTCGTAGCTCCAGAGGAGGGCGGGCGGTAGCGCACAGATCAACATCGCCACCCAGCCGCCCTGTTTGTCGTAGCGTTGGGCAATATCAAACAGAACCACCTCCAGGGAACTGAGAATGGCGATCGCCCCCAGCCCAAACACCACCTTCGACCGACACCAGTAGGCCAGCGGCAGAAACAGCGCCCCTGCGATTAACGGCATATAGGCAAGCAGATTGCCAAAACCGGGCAGTACGCCATTCTGCGCCAATTCCTGTAAGCCCCACCAGTAGCCCAGACCCATAAGGGCGATCGCCATCACCCCCAGCGAGGTCAACCGCAGACCGTAGGCCATCAGCAGTACCCCAAATCCCCAGGTGAGGCATAATCCCGCAGCGGTGCCGCTGATGTGAAACAGTTGCCCCCCCAGCGCTAGATTCGCACCGAGCACCATACCACCCAATAGCAACAGCCCGTGACCTAATCGGTTCTGCCAGCGTTTGGGATGATGGGCTGGCAATGGGCGACTCCACAGGTAGTACCCCAGAATGTTCACTATGAAGAACAGGAGCAGCAACAGCAGAAACCGCATCTCGCGGTTTATCGCCTGCCAGTTGGCCGCCACAAAGGTGATCACCCCCAGCCCCAGGAGCAAACCTCCCATGCCCATCAGGATCACAATGAAGCGATCGCGTGCCCCTTTCTCCAGCGACTCGAACTGGTAGTGCTGCATCAGCCGCTCATACTGCTCTGGACTGATCAACCCATCCGATCGCCACCACTCAGCCTCACGACGTAACTGCCGCCGAAATTGGTCTGTTGCCATAACTTCGCCCCCACGGACGATAAATGAATGCTAGCGCTGTGTTTAGGAGATTTTCAGGAAAGAAGATACTCGTTGTGTGGGCGGTTACCCCCGCTACGCGGGGGTAACCG
>JBIKWV010000871.1:0-3013 GCA_044356135.1 Elainellaceae cyanobacterium | reverse complement strand
TTGCCCGTCTGGGCGGGCGGGACGCCCACCCCACAGAGGTATGGCTATGAGCAAAGCAAATAACCTACCAGGGTAAGCCTCCTGCTTGCTAGGATGCATGAAATCGAGTACGTACCGAAATACTGCTGTGGGAATCGAACCTCTCACCTCAAATGCCATCCATCTCTGGCTGGCTGACTTTAACGTTGCCGACGAAACGAGACAGCAGTTTTGGCAAACCCTTGCTTCCGACGAGCGACAGCGGGCCGAACGATTTGCCTTTGAGCGCGATCGCCACCACTTCATCGCAGGCCGGGGCATTCTCCGACAGATTCTCTCTGAGTACCTTCATCTCCCTCCAGACGCACTCCAGTTTGCCTACAGTCCCCGTGGCAAGCCCAGCCTGCTCAATTCCAGTACCTCCCTCTGCTTCAACCTGTCGCATTCTCAGGGACTCTCCCTGGTTGCCATCGCTCTCGATCGTGAGGTTGGCGTTGACCTGGAGGGCGATCGCCCCATTGAGGCGCTGCGGTTGGCCAAACGGTTCTTTTCTCCCCAGGAATACACCGCCCTGGCTAACCTGCCCCCCGATCGGCAACCCACCGTCTTCTTCAAACTCTGGACCTGTAAGGAAGCGTACCTGAAGGCTACAGGCACGGGACTAGTGGATTTGACCCAGGTGGAGATTGGGGTTGAAGCGGTGGAGAGGGGGCGATCGCTGACGCTCAAAGGGGGCGATCGAACCTGGTTGCTCCAGCCGCTGGATCTGATGCTTCACGGCGTCACGGGATTTGCAGCAGCAGTAGCAGTGAGCACTGTGCTGAGTTCTGAAGGAGTCAGCGAAGAGGTCGAATTTCGGTTGAGGAAATGGTTGCCCACATCTTGACATCCTCCCGTGTCGCTCCCTTCGACTCCGCTCAGGGAGCTGGATAGTGGGTAGGAGTGCGGATGCTTTGGAAATTTCCTGAAGAAGCCTTGACTCGCCCCCAGGCAGAGCCTGGGGGCGTCAATCGGGAGGCTCTGCCTCCATCTTCAGAGTAGGAGGCAGAGCCTCCTGATTCGCATCCCCGGCCAGAGGCCAGGGACGAGGTGTGCCGAAGGAAGCTCGTTGGTTGAGCGGAGTCGAAACCAACGTCCGATCGCCCCTTCCTTAAGCTCCACCCCACGCAACATAGGGCAAATTTGCTGCCGTTTTTTTAATTTCCAGCGCCTGGGCAACCAGTTGACCGCAGGCATCCCAGGTTCCAGTGATGAACATCTGACGAGGGCCTTCGCCTAATTGAATGGGTGCCGTAAAGTCCGCAGTGTGAACCTGTTGGGACTCCAGGTCAATTTCTACTGTGGCCTGGGGATTGGCTGCAATCCGCTCCTGGAGTTGACGGACGGTGTCCGGGTCAGCGGTGACACAGGGAACACCCATCGCCACGCAGTTACCGAAGAAAATCTCGGCAAAGCTCTCACCGATGAGTGCTTTGATGCCCCACTTGGCGATCGCCTGGGGCGCATGTTCTCGACTCGAACCACAGCCAAAGTTGCGGTTGACCACCAGCACCGAAGCACCCTGATACTGGGGCTGATCAAAGGGGTGCTGACCTGCAGTCTGAGTGCGATCGTCCGCAAAAGCATGTTCTCCCAGTCCGTCAAAGGTAACGCAACGGAGGTATCGCGCTGGAATAATGCGATCGGTGTCAATATCGTTTCCGATGAGCGGTATACCGCGTCCTACAACCGTTTTCACTTCACTGACCATTGTGTTCTCCTTGATTGTTAACAAACTTCAATTACCTGCTTAAGATAGCCGCTGAGTTCTTCTTTGCTCATTTGTCCCTCAACGACTCGAACGACTAGTTCATAAGTCTGATCATCTGTTAAGTTCAATTCATACCCGTTTAATTCAAGAAAAGTATCCATGACCGCGAAAGCAGTTCGTTTATTTCCATCAATAAATGGATGATTCATCGCAAGATGGTACAAATAAGCTGCTGCCTGATCGGGAATCGTTGGATGCAGAAGTTGCCCTGCAAAAGTAGCTTTTGGCTGAGCAAGAGCAGATTCTAACAAGCCTGCATCGCGTAATCCTGGAGTTCCTCCGAAACGCTCAATTTGCCTTGCATGAATCCTCAAAACTAGCTTCAGACTCAAAAATTTAGGAGTTTGCAAGTCTTCGATAAACCTCCTCTCTTCTCTGTTCGGATTTGAGGTAGGCTTGCCATGCCTCATCATCATATTCCTGCTCTGTGTCTTCGAGCGATCGCACAAATTCCAAAACCTGCTGGAGCTGCTCCTCCGGCATCTGTTCGATCTCTTTTATCAGTCGCTCCCTAATATTCATCGGAATATTCCTTATGGTTTAATTAAGCATTTATTCTTGTCTGAATTTTTGCTCCTCTGAGAGACTGTCATGGGTATCGTTTTTCTGATGTCAGCAAATGTCTCTGCTAAGTGAAAGCCTGGGAACTCATGTTATGGCTCTGGTTTTCCACATCCGTAGAGCTTAACGAACTTGCTTTACTGGGCACTGCACCAGCAAGTGCAGTACTGTTTGCATTCTGCTCCAGCCTCGAATCATCATCACAATCATTGAGCATTGCCAGGATTGAAACCTGAATCGATAATTGTGCTACCGCTGTAGCCAGAACAAACTGGGGTGGGAGAGAAAGACCTCCCTGGTCTTCGGTTTGAAGAATGCTGATATATAAATCGGCTTTACAGCGCTCCCTGGGTATAGAAGCAAGGGCAGGTGCAAGCTGTGTAAGTTGGTTGGCAACTTCCAACAAGTCTTCTTCCATGTCTTCAGCATTGCGATCGCCCCCAACTGCTGCCAGGTCCAACAGCCACAAATCGGTGGGCTGCGCCCGTCTCCTGGAGATTTGTTCTCCAGGTCGTCTAGCGGATGTGGGGGAGACTTGCAGCAGGGTGTTCAGCTTCTCTGTAGAAGGAAGATCACCTGTCAAGCGCAAGGAGAATTTAATTGTACTCATGGGAAAACTACTATAGCAGTCCTATTTGATTTGCGAAGTGGTTTTTTAAGGTG
>JBIKWV010000561.1:0-4179 GCA_044356135.1 Elainellaceae cyanobacterium | reverse complement strand
CTGGGTGGATGGGTGGATGGGTGGATGGGTGGATGGGGCAGTAGGGGCGCAACGGGCGTTCGCTCAATTTGGTGGATGGGTGGATGGGGGAGGTGTTTGAGGTTAGGGGTTTGCCATAAAATAAAATTCCAGTAAAATCCCAGTTTTTGCTTGGCGCGGCTTCGCCGCGCCAAGCAAAAACTGGGATTTTATTTTATGGCAAGTCCCTTAAGTCGATTGGGGGTGGTGGGAGATGAGAGAATGGAGGGGTTTGCTGTTTCTACGGTCATGGCTTCTTCTCATCATCACATTTCGGCGTTGGGTCTGGATGTGGGCAAGAAAAGAATTGGGGTGGCGGGGTGCGATCGCACGGGGTTGATTGCGACTGGAATTATGACCCTGGAGCGGCGATCGTTTGTTGAGGATGTTGCTGAATTGAAGCGCCTGGTTCGGGAGCGGGGCGTTGAGGTGCTGGTGGTGGGGTTGCCATATACGATGAATGGGGAACTGGGGTTTCAGGCGAAGCAGGTACAGAAGTTTGCGGAGCGGATTTCGCAGGCGCTGGTACTGCCTGTGGAGTATGTTGACGAGCGGTTGACCTCCTATGTGGCGGAGCAGATGCTGATTCTGGAGGGGCGATCGCCGTCCCGGGACAAGGGACTGATCGATCGTAAGGCAGCGGCGATCATTTTGCAGCAATGGTTAGATGCACGACGGGAGCGACAGTCTTCACAATGGAAAGAAGAGACGGATGCATAAATTCCGCGCTCGTCTTGCGGTAGATTTTTCTGTATACAACGTTGAATGATGGATAAACACATGGAAGGCGATGCGCCAACAGTAAACCTGATGGATGAAGCGGGGCGATCGCTTCTCTGTTTCGTGGAACAATCCCTGGAGGTAGAGGGTCAGGAGTACCTGCTGCTACTTCCGGTGGATTCCCCCATCGAAATTTTTGCCTGGGAAATGGATGACGACGAGGAGGAAGAGGCGCTGGTAGACCTCTCCGACGAAGAAATTGACGAGGTGTTTGACACGGCAAAGGCAGTGCTGGCGGAGCAGGAGCTGTCGCTGAAGCGGACGGCCTATACCCTCACCGCCACAGGTGACCTGCCCGAAGTGGACGAAGACGGTATCATTACCCTGGACATGGGTGAAGAAGAGCAGATGGATGCGGAACAGTTTCAGCATCTTTCGACCTTCTTCTACAAGGAGCAGGAATATGATATCTGCACGCCCCTCGACCCGCTGATGTTCTTCGCCCGCGTCAATGGCAAGGGCGAAGCCCAGTTGCTCACTCCAGAAGAGTTCCAGGCAGTGCGATCGCAGCTTGAGGAGCAGCTTTTTGACGTAATGGAATAAACTCAAACCATGACGGTAACTCAAAAACTTGGTAAGGGGCTGTTTTTTCTCCTGCTGCTGCCCGCTGCAATTGGGCTGGGTAGCTGGCAGGGATGGCAGTGGTGGAGCTGGGCTAGCGCCCCCGCCACCAGAGCAGCCTCGACTGAAGAGGCTACCGTCCGGGTTGAAATTCCTCAAGGCACCTCAGCTCAACAAATTGGAGAACAGCTCGAAGTAGCTGGACTGATCCGTTCTGCCAGCGCCTGGGAACTCTGGACGCGCTGGCAGGGCTGGCAGAATCGGGAAGGGGGCTTTCAGGCGGGCACCTATGAGCTGAGCGCAGCCGACCCCATGAGTGCGATCGCCGACAAGATCTGGCGCGGTGATGTTGTCCAGGCCAACTACACGATTCCCGAAGGCTGGACGCTCAAGCAAATGGCGGAATTTTTCCAGCAACAGGGATTCTTCACCGCTGAAGAATTTCTCAAAGCGACCGAGCAGGTGCCGCGCGATCGCCACCCCTGGCTTCCTGCGAACCTGCCCAAACTTGAAGGCTTTCTATTTCCCGATACCTATCAGCTCCCGGAAGGCAACGTCACCCCTGAAACGGTGATCAATCAAATGCTCGATCGGTTTCAACAGGTGGCGCTTCCGGTCTACGAGAGCGGCAGGGGCAAAACGCCTTACTCCCTGCTGGAATGGGTCACGCTGGCCAGCATTGTCGAAAAAGAAGCGGTCGTCCAGGCAGAGCGGCCCACGATCGCTGCTGTCTTCGCCCGTCGCCTGAGGGAAGGCATGCCTCTGGGGGCGGATCCCACCGTGGAATATGGTCTGGGTATTCGGCAGACCGTCGAGCAGCCGTTGACCTACGCTCAGGTACAGACCCCCACTCCTTATAACACCTATATCAATCCTGGCTTGCCACCAACTCCGATTGCCGCTCCTGGTCTGGCCAGCTTGCAGGAGTCCCTCGCGCCAGGGAACACCGATTATCTTTACTTCATGGCCCGCTACGACGGCACCCACATCTTCAGCCGCACACTGGCTGAACACGAAGCGGCAAAGGTCGCCGTCGATCAGCAACTGCAACAAAATTCTACGGGAACCAATAACTAACGAACGACAATCATCGGGTGCTCTCTGGGTATCCTGTCATCAACAACACCCTTCACACACCAAAAGCAATGTCCTGGGGCAAACTCTTACAACCGGATCTGGTCCTCGGAGGTTCAGTATTTGACCTCACCCCCGAACTCATTCAGCGCCACGAGCTGAAGGGGGTCGTCCTGGATGTAGATGAGACCCTGGTGCCCTTTCGCCTTTCTGAAGTCTCGGATGAACTGCGCCAGTGGATGGAGCAAATTCGTCCCCTGGTCAGCCTCTGGTTGGTCAGTAACAACCTGAGCCACAGCCGTATCAGCAGCATCGGAGCAGCCCTGAACGTTCCCTACATCCTGGGTGCCCGCAAGCCTTCCCGGCGCAAACTGCGGCAGGCTGTCGAGGCGATGAACCTTCCTTTTAGCCAGGTGGCAATGGTGGGCGATCGCCTGTTCACCGATGTTCTGGCCGGAAACCGCCTGGGCATGTTCACCATCCTGGTGGAACCAATGGTTCCCGCCGACAGCGAAGCCCGCAAACATCACGTCCGCAACTTTGAAGTCTGGTTCTCCCAGGCGATGGGAGCCTCCCTTTTGCCCCACAACTCGCCCAGCAATTGATTGTTCCCTTCGACTCCGCTCCTTTCGACTCCGCTCCCTTCGGCTTCGCTCCCTTCGACTCCGCTCAGGGAGCTGCATGGTTGGTGGGGACTGGAGTTGCTTCAGAAAATTACTGGAGAAACCGTTGGCTGAGCGGAGTCGAAGCCAATATTCGATCGCCCCATCCCCTAAAAACACCGTCGCATCAAGTCCCGACTCCCTTCATGTTTCGCAACATTTGTCCATCCATCTAAATCTAAAGAAAACATTATGAAACCTATTCTCATTTAATATTCCTGTCATGCTACTTACATCTCAAATGGGGTCACCTCTTATAAAGACCCTAGCCGATAAATCCCTGTGAATACTTGGTCAGAGCGTCACCCTCACCGATAGAGGACTGGCGCTCTCTCATTTTTGGGGAGGCGGTACGCTATGATTGGGACTCGCAGCCTACCTGAATCGCCATGTCTTCCCCCCCTATCCAGTGGTATCCCGGCCACATTGCCAAAGCCGAAAAGAACCTGCTGGAGCAACTGAAAAAAGTGGATGTTGTCCTGGAGGTGCGGGATGCCCGAATTCCCCTGGCCACGCAGCATCCCCAGGTGGGTGAGTGGATTGGCGGCAAAGATCGGGTGCTGGTGCTGAATCGACTGGATATGATTCCCCCCGAAGTGCAACAGGGCTGGCGGGAGTGGTTCCGCGCTCAGGGGGAAACTGCCTACTTTACCAATGCCAACCAGGGTAAAGGCATTGATGGCATCGTGCGAGCAGCTCAGGTGGTGGGCGATCGCCTCAACCAGCGCCGCAAGGATCGCGGGATGTTGCCCCGTCCCGTCCGGGCCGTTGTCATTGGTTTCCCGAACGTGGGCAAGTCTGCGTTAATTAACCGTTTGCTAAAACGAAAGGTGGTCGAAAGTGCTGCCCGTCCGGGGGTGACTCGACAACTGCGGTGGGTGCGCATTTCAGATCAGTTAGAGCTGCTGGACGCGCCGGGAATTATTCCCTCAAAGCTCAACGATCAGCCAGCGGCCATCAAGCTGGCGATCTGCGATGACATTGGAGACGCCTCTTATGATACCCAGCGGGTTGCTGCCACTTTGATTGATTTCCTGAAGCAGATCCAGGCACAGGCTCCGGATCTGGAGGTTTTTGAGGGGGT
>JBIKWV010000560.1:0-4184 GCA_044356135.1 Elainellaceae cyanobacterium | reverse complement strand
CCGCGCCAAACTAAAACTGGTACTTTATTTCGTTGCAAGTCCCTAACTTGTAATTTTTGTGGGATGGGCATCTTGCCCGTCCGGGCGGGTGAGACACCCACCCCACAGGTTATTAAATCCGTAATCCTTAGAATGCCACTCAGGGAAACCCTTCTGTATCTGGCACTACGAATTCGTCCGACCAAGGGACTTCATTCACAAACATTAATTGCTAATTTCCTCATTCCATTTCAAAAAGTAGAGATTTTTAGAGAACTCCCAGTTGTCCCTGCCCTCCTCAATCGATTCATAGTACCGTTCCCTCAGAAGCAGTGACTCTATTCATTGCAATGCTTTTTCTGGGGAATGAGTTATGTCCGAGGTTCTGATCAAGGGTGGGCGAATTATTACGGCGGTGGATGATTATGTTGCGGACATTCTCGTGAGGAATGGGCAGGTAGAGGCGATCGCCCGTGATATTCCTGCCGATGGAATGCCCGTCCATGATGCCAGTGGGATGCTGGTGTTTCCCGGCGGCATTGATGTTCACACCCACATGGAATTTGACCTGGGAGAAGCACAGACCGTTGATACCTTTGAAACTGGAACGCGATCGGCAGCCTTTGGTGGTACGACAACCATTATGGACTTTGCACTTCAGCGACAGGGACAGACCCCCAAGCAGGCATTGGATGCACGGTTAGCATCCGCAGAACCGCAGTGTTGTATCGACTACAGCTTTCACATCATTCTCACCCATATCACTCCAGAGAATTTAACGGAACTACCAGATCTGGTGAACCGTGATGGGGTGTCCAGCTTCAAGATGTTCATGGCCTACCCCGGCGTACTCATGGTGGATGATGCAGATATCTTCCGGACCATGCGCAAGGTGGGTCACCACGGCGGCATGATCAACCTGCACGCTGAGAACGGTGGCGTGATTCAGGTTTTGATTGAAGAAGCACTGGCACAGGGAAACACCTCCCCCAAATATCACATGCTGACCCGGCCCAGCATTATGGAAGGCGAAGCCACCCACCGGGGTATTCGTCTGGCGGAGCTGGCAGAAATGCCCGTGTACTTCGTTCACCTATCCGCAGAGGAGGCGCTGCAATCCGTCGTAGAGGCACGCGATCGCGGCATTCCCGCTTTTGCCGAAACCTGCCCCCACTACCTGTTCCTGACGGATGAGGAGTACGATCGCCCCGACTTTGAAGCCGCCAAGTACGTGATGACGCCGCCCCTGCGCACGCACAAATGTCAGCACGCCCTCTGGCGCGGCCTGCGATTTGACGATCTGCAAATTGTTTCCACTGACCACTGCCCCTTTTGCTTCAAAGAGCAACCCTTCGGCCTGAATAAATCCAAACAGATGGGTCGCGACAACTTTGAGCGCATCCCCAACGGTGCCCCCGGTGTGGAGTTTCGCCTGCACCTGCTGTTTGACGGGGGTGTGAATACGGGACGACTGACGCTGAACCGCTTTGTCCAGCTCACCTCCACCGCGCCCGCCAAGATGTTTGGCATGTTTCCCAGGAAAGGCACGATCGCTGTGGGCAGCGATGCCGACCTGGTCATCTTCGACCCCAACAAAACGCACTCCCTTAGCGCCAGTACCCACCACTCCAACGCTGACTACTCGCTCTATGAGGGGAAACAGGTCACGGGCAAGGTGGAAAAGGTATTTCTGCGCGGCACTCTGATTGTGGAGGGCGATCGCTTCCACGGTACTCCCGGTTCTGGCCAGTTCCTGAAAAGAGGGGCTTCGGGGCGAGTGCTATAGCGAATTCCATCCGCTAGACTAAAACTACTCCTGCACACTGCCTGCCATGTCTGTTGCCAAAGACCTGGAAATTCAATTACTTGAAGCCGATCTCGAATCGGAGGATATTGCCTTTCCTCCCGGTGATCTCTGGAGCGACGAACCACCATTGGAATCAGAACTGCATCTTCGCCAAATTTTGCTGTTGATTCAGGCGCTGGAGTGGCTCTGGCGCACGGATGGCCCATCTCCAAAGACAGACTACTACGCCTTTGGGAACCTCACTATTTACTACAACCAGAACCAGCTCAAGTCCCAGGACTTTCGTGGGCCTGATTTTTTTGTGGTCTTAGGAGCCAACCCCAAACCTCGCAAAAGCTGGGTGGTCTGGGAAGAGGGCGGCAAGTATCCCAACGTGATTATTGAACTGCTGTCAGGCTCTACTGCAAAAGTTGATCGGGGCGAGAAGAAGCAGATTTACCAGGACACCTTCCGTACACCTGACTACTTCTGGTTTGATCCGCAATCTCTTGAATTTAGAGGCTTTCATCTTGTTGATGGCAGATACCAGGAGCTACTGCCTGATGAACGGGGCTGGCTTTGGAGCGAACAACTCAAACTCTTTCTAGGGATTCAAGACAGTCAACTGCGGTTCTTCACCCCGGAAGGCGAACTGGTCAATGTACCGCGTGAAGTGGTTGAAATTGAACAACAGCGAGCAGAAGAGGAGCGGCAGCGAGCCGAGGCCGAACAACAGCGAGCAGAAGAGGAGCGGCAGCGAGCCGAGGCCGAACAACAGCGAGCAGAAGAGGAGCGGCAACGAGCCGAGGCCGAACAACAGCGAGCAGAAGAGGAGCGGCAACGGGCCGAATCAGCAGAAGCACTACTCGCTCGATATCGTCAGCAGTTTGGCGATTTGCCAGAATCTTAATTAGGGGCTTGCAACAAAATAAGGTCCCGGTTTTAGTCTGGCGCGACTTCGCTGCGTCAGACTAAAACTGGGACTTCATTAACCCGCAAAACCCTTAGGAGACATCTACACGACGGGTAATTTCTTTCGTAGAAATCTCCTTATCTGTCGTAGAATAGAACAAATGAACTGATCGATCGACATGAGAGCCAGAGTTGAGGACGAAATTCTATACCTGCACAAAGACGATGTGCCGGAGTTCAAGAAGAAAGGCTCAATGGTGCGAAATAACTATTTCTGGGCGTTGAGGGCGATCGCCGCCCACTCTCCCTACGACCGGGATTGGGAATACGACATGGAGGTGTGGGTGGCCCTGCAACGACTCCTGATCTCCTTTGCTGAGTCGGGTTATCTGGGTGTCCGAGAAACGCTGCTGGAATTTCCCGTCAACAACTCGATTCCCGATCCACTGCGGATTGTTTCAACCTGGGAGTAGGGGTCTCCTCCGAATAAGCAGTAGCGCGGTGCTGATCACCGCGCTACTGCTTAATTATGGGCTTACGCCAGAGATGAGATATAGCTCTCGCTCATTTGCCACAGCTTGTAGATGTAGAACTCCGAGCGATCGCCCAGCAGGGTCAGAAACATCCCTTCCTGAGCCTCATCGCTGTCTGCGATCCAGCTCCCCGTCAGGCTGACCTCGACGTACTCGCTATCGACAGAGATAACGGTTGCAGAGGTGCTCTGCTCCTGGCTCAGAGCCAGGTTCAGGTGAGTCAGTTCGGGGAGGTCAGCAGGCAGCAGGAAAGAAGCGCAGCCCGGTTCAACGTGCAGGGTTTGCCCCAACCGCATGGCCAGAACGACTCGCTGGGCGATCAGCAGTTCCAGAGAGGTTACCACCCGCTCCATATACAATCCAACTTCGGTATAGTTCAGCTTCAACATGCTTGGTCTCTCCTTATGAGTCCAGCGACCTGGGGTTTGCTGAGTCAATGCGCCAAAACAACAACCCCCGCTTCTGAGATCCAGGAGCGGGGGTTGGGGAAGTGAGTATGCTTTTCCCTATGTTGGTGTCAGGTTGCCCTGCACCTCCCGCTCTGTATGAGTTGATCCGGATTCACCAATCCGGCGAACGTAATGCGAATACCTTCGAGAATCGAGGCACAACCGGATGCCCGATTGACAAATAGATAGATTCCCTCAAATGCAAACAGCGCCATTGGCCTGACCCACCAATGCTGGGGTCGCACCTGGACGCTGAGTAGGGTTGAGAGAATCCGTTTCATGGAAGGCGGTAATTACAAAAAGACTGATAGTTTACATACTACACTTGTAGCATTGAGTTGTCTACACTTTCCCTGGATTAATTTTTGGATACAGCCCTTTTCTGGTGCAGACAATCCGCCAGTGAATACAACCCAGTCAAACAAGATTTCGGAAAACTAAGTAGATAGGCGCGATTAAACTTGAAACCCAAAAAGCTGTTCCGCCCGCTACGCGGGCGGAACAGCTTTTTGGGTTTCGACTTTT
>JBIKWV010000686.1:0-3696 GCA_044356135.1 Elainellaceae cyanobacterium | reverse complement strand
GGTGGGCATCTTGCCCGCCCAGAATACCGGGTGGGCAAGATGCCCACCCCACAATGCTAATGCCCTAATTTAGTTGTCTCGAACCACCAGGCATGAAGTTACGAGGAGCTAATACAAGCTCCCTGATTTACCGGGTTGTTGGCGTTACCGTTACTTCCTCCACAGACCCCGGTGCCCCCATTGTTTTCGCATTCCCCCCATTCGCACTCAGAGACACTGCTCCAGCATTCCCAGCCACGATCAGGATCTCGTTCCTTGCCGTCCAACTGCGGCGATCGCCCCGTTTCAAAACCCCCTCATAGTCAGTTCTGCCATCCACGACAATCTGCATCCAGGAGTTACCGCTGAGGATGACATCCGCCTGCACTGGCGCATCAGAGCGAGGGCTGGGACTGGCCGCCGCAGGCGTTGCAGCAGGCGATGGCGGGGTCGGAGAGGCTGCGGGGGAGGGAGCCTCCGGGGAGGGAGGGGCTACCGCAACAGAAGGTTCGGGCGAACTCGAAACGGGAGAAGGTTCTCGATTGGAGAGTTGAGACAGGCCAAAGATAACTCCGCCCAGCGCCAGCACGCCAACTGCGACAGGCAGCACCGGAAAACGGCGTCCACTATCCACGGGAGGCTTGCTGGGGGTAGAAGGAGCGGGTTGGGGGGGAGGCGTGGTCTGAACCGGAAGCGGTTTTGGAGCAGAGGGTTCTGGCAAAGGCGTGGGATTCAGCGGAAACTGCTTGGCGATCGCCAATCCATCCAGACCCAGCGCCTCCGCGTAGCGCCGAATAAAGCCGCGCACAAACACGGGTTCTGGCAAAATATCGACCTGTCCGGCCTCAATCGCCTTCAGCAATCTGAGGGGGACAAACGTTGTGGACGCGATCGCTTCCAATGACTTCGATTGGTCCTCACGCACCTGCATCAAGTACGCCCCAATCTCCTTGAGAAGCTGTGTTTGAACGGGATCTAACTTGCTCACAGGGACTCTCCACACCCGACAATGACGTACCTAACCATTCTTGCAGAGGAGACGCAAATTGTGATTCTCGATTTTGGCCACTAGCTAAGCTGCACCACTGGCCGATTTTGCTGCAACAGTTGATTAGTCAGCAGGTCTTCGACCGAGATCCGCAGAAACCGCTCTTTGTCCACCCAGAACCGCACTTTGATGCGATCGCTCCCCGGCGCACCGGGCGGATTCAGGCGAGCGATACTGCGGGCTTCATCGGTGTCGTTCAGCGGCTTCACCTGGGACTTGCCGCTTTCAATTCGACGGGTGACCAGGCGATCGCCCTCAAAGAAAATCTCCGTCGCAGCCGTTTCCTGACCCAGTTCACCGATTACTAGTTCAATGCTGGGCTGGTTGTCGGTGGAGGCTCCCAGCACCAGTTCGACAGGTTTCTCCATCGGGTAGGGCTGGCCTTCGCGGATGATGGGGTGCCAGCCGTGACAGCGGTTGCGCCGATCCCAGAAGCGAATGCCGTAGCTGTGGTAGAGAAAATCCTTGACCTCCAGCCCCTGACAAATCTGGAGGGCACCCTGGGCGATCGCCTCAAAGGGCCGCTCTGAGCGAATCTTCTCTGTCGGGAAATAGCCCTCCACCCAGCGCCGCACCGCCGGAATTTGCGCCGTTCCTCCCACCAGCAGCACCGCGTCAATGTCGCCCAACTCCAGTCCCTGCCGTCGCGCCTGCTGCTGCACCTGGTTCATCGATGCATCTAACCGTTCAAAGAAACCGTTGGCTTGCAGAATCTGCTCGAAGCGATCGCGGCTCAGGTTCAGCTCATAGCTCTCCAGAGTCTCATCGTTGAAGTAGGCTTCCGTCGCCTCTGTTTCTTGAGAAAGACTGATTTTCAAGCGCTCCGCCAACCGTAGCGTGAGGGGACTGGAGGCCAACCCCTGTTCAGCGGTAAAGGTGTCCAGAATCCAGTGGTCGAGGTCTGACCCACCCAGGTTTTGCCCCGCTTTGGCCATTACCCGCGCTACTTTAGGCCGCTGAGCAGAATCCGTCAGGGTGCGCTGACCAAACTTCAGCAGAAACCCAAGGGGTTTGCCTCCGGCAGCACTGGTCTTTTCCAACTGCACCAGTGACAGATCCAGCGTACCGCCCCCAAAATCTACCACCAGCAGGGTTCCCTGGTTTTCCAATCCATAACCCAGTGCTGCCGCCGTTGGCTCGTCCAGCATCCGCACCTGCTCAATCTGGAGCGACTGACACACCTGCGATAGCCACAGCCGATACGCCTCAAAGCTGTCCACCGGGACGGTAAACACCAGGGAGTCCAGCGCCGGATCGGTCGCCTGAATCTGCTGGATCACCTGCTTCAGAAACCACTGACCCACCTGCTCAAAGGTGACCGTCCGCCCATCCAACTCTGGCAGAAATCCCTGAATATCCGTGCCGATTCCTCGTTTGAAGTTGCGAAAGAAGCGGGTGTTGGAACCGAGGTCGAGGCCGCGATCGCGCACAGTCTGTCCCGTCACGACTTTCTCTGCGCCTGCATCTTCGACGTACAACAAACTGGGAACCAGCGGCGGGTTTTGTGCCAGTTTGAGCGAGAGTCCTTCCAGGGTCAGGGTTTCGGGCTGTTGGGTGATGCTGTTCCAGCGGGTGACGACGGTGTTGCTGGTGCCAAAATCGATCGCGTAAGCGGTCATGGTGTCTATGAAAGGATGACTATCAATAGTTATCGATGGAGGTGTAACCGGAAGGTTACTGGTGAGAGGCAATCGCCCATTTTACACCTGGCAGTTTCGCATGAGCGGTGTGTATCCTGCTTGGTTAAAGTGCTTGTCATAGGCAAGTGCTTCCAGGATTCCATTTTCTTCCATGATGTTGAAGGAGACACAATCGGTATGGCTCCATTGCTTGTCTTTGCGTTGGGTATAAAGCAAGAGTGCCTGATCAAATTGCTGACTGGTTTGAGGAATAATGGTGGTATTGGGATGAGAGCGTAAATTTTGAATTAATCCTGTTGCCAAGTCTCGAAAATATTCGCCACGTTTTGAGAAATCATTCAAGACTTCTGTTAAAACAACCTCGCTAGTGAAGATATGAATAGGCTGTAAAGTCTTTGATAGCCGTACCGCTTTATCATGTAGATCATCTTGAGAATTCAGAAGCGCAACCCAATAACCTGTGTCTGCAAACACAAATCTCACGAATCGTTCCTTTGCTGTTGGTAGTAATCAAAATTTCGAGCCAGGTCAGTTGGTAGTTTTGACCATTCTTCAGCAGGTACTTTAGCAGCCAATTGTGCAGCAAGTTCCCAGATTGGAATTGCGTTTGGATCATACTGAATTTTTGTTAGATCGATTTTATTCGAGTTTGGTTCATCTTTCGCTGGGGTTGTGGGCTTGTTAGAAATCAGGTTTTCAAGTTTGGTAATCGCCTCTTGTTCATTGTGCCAAGCCTCATCGCGTAGTTGATTGGCTTTGAGAACCAGATTGCCAATTTCATTTCTAATCGCTACATCTGGTAGTGGAATCGGAACAGAAGCAAACATTTCCTTATCAACTTCAAGAATGACCGAACCATAGGAATGGCGAGTGATTAAGCAATAGCCATAATCTGAGGCTAACCAGGCATAAAGATACCCCGCATTAATATCTTCTGATGCTAGAAATCTTGTGGCGTGTTCACTAGCTGCCCATGCTGCCATGTATTTAGGAATGATCTGTACCCGTCCAATCGTTCCAGAGCGAGTA
>JBIKWV010000559.1:0-4187 GCA_044356135.1 Elainellaceae cyanobacterium | reverse complement strand
AGCTTGGTAGCGCACTACTTTGGGGTAGTAGGGGTCGTGGGTTCGAATCCCGCCGCTCCGATGGACTAAAAGCCGCTCAGTGATGAGCGGCTTTTAGCTTTTAATAGTTCAGATTGGGATCGCGAATTAAATAAAACCGAATTGTTTTTGTGAGAGCCGTGCGGAGCGTGGCTCTCACAAAAACAACCGGGGTTTAAGCGCTTGAACAGCGCTGTAAGTTAGAGAATCTTGACGTTCCACCCACAGCCGATCGGAGAGCGCTGTAGACTGGAAGCCGTCAGGGCTGCAATTCGTGCGCTATGACACAAAATCCTGTGGAATGACCCTTTAGGCTATCCGTTTGGTCAATAATCCTCCGTGACAAACAGGTTGAGAGACTTTATGCTGTATCGCTTTCTAACCCCCCTGTTGATTGGCATTCTGGGGTTACTGTCTGTATTTTTGCCCGCCCAGCCCGTCCAGGCAGCAGGTTGCACGTTGACGGCGATCGTCTGGGAGGGTTACACCGACCCCTCCTTTACTGAAGCCTTTGAGAAAGAAACTGGCTGTACGGTCAAAGCCACCTATGCTGGCTCCAGTGACGAGATGTTCGCCAAATTCAAGGCCAGTGGTGGTCGCAACTACGACATCGTTTCGGCCTCTGGTGACATCACTGAACGCCTCTACAAAGCGGGATTGGTGCGCCCGATTGACACGCCAAAGCTGAAGAACTACAGTGCCGTGTTTGAGTCGTTCCAGGGTGGCAGGTGGAACACCTTCGACGGCAAACCCTACGGTGTCACCTTCGCCTGGGGCCCCAACGTGCTGGTGTACAACACCACAGCAGTCAAACCTGCCCCCAAGTCCTGGGACATTCTATTTGATCCGAAATACACCGGAAAGATTTCCCTGCCCGATAACCCCATGACGATCGCCGATGTCGCCCTGTGGCTCGGCAAACCCGACCCCTACGATCTATCGGATGCAGATCTGGCCGAGGTCAAGGAAAAGCTTTTGGAACTGCGCCCCAACGTTCGCAAGTTCTGGACTACCGCAGGCGAACTGGCGAACCTGTTCCAGTCTGGCGAGATCGTGATGGCTCACGCATGGCCCCTGACCTACACTCAACTCAGCAACGAGGAGTTTCCCATCGGTTCCATCAGTCCCAGGGGAAAACTCACCGGGTGGACGGACTCCTGGATGATCTCCAAAAACTCCCGCAATGCGGATGTCGCCTATAAGTGGATTGACTACATCCTGAGCGGTGCTGGCCAGAAGGGCGTGATGGATGTGACGGGCTACTCGGGTGCCACTACGCTGGGCGCTGAGGCAATTGGTCAGGAGAAAGCCCACGAATTGTTCATGGATGACCTGTCGCTGCACTCCCAGATCAATATGTGGCAGAGCGTCAAGAACTATGACCAGTGGGTACAGCTCTGGAACGAGATTCGCAGCTAGGAATTGCTTTTTTGAGGGAAGCGGCGCTTCCCTCAAAAAGATCTCGATTCGGTAGGATACGAGTAACACCATCTTCCAGTGTGTCATGTACTTCTACGACTCACGGCAATGTCTCCCCTCCTCCGAAGAACTCCCCGATTCGGACGATACCCCCGTGGATAACGAACTACAGGACATGATGCCCGGTTTGCTAAAGCTCATCCTGGCGCAAATCTGGGCAAATCGAATGGACTGGTTTTTCGGTGTGGATATGGGGATCTATTACGACCCCGATGTTCCGGCGATCGTCCCCGATGGTTTTCTTAGTCTGGGCGTTGAGCGTATTGTCGATGAAGAGCTGCGTCTCAGCTATGTGTTATGGGAGGAGAACAACATCCCCCCCATTTTTGTGCTGGAGGTGGTTTCCAAAAAATATCGCGGTGAGTATAGCCGCAAAAAGCACCTTTATGCTGATCTGGGAGTTCTGTACTACGCAGTCTACTCTTCACACCGCAAGAAAAAGACACCACTGGAGATTTACAAACTTGTCGATGGTGAATACCAGCTTCTGAACGGGTACCCACTCTGGATGCCGGAATTGCAGCTTGGTCTGGGCCGAGGAAGGGGAAGCTATCTGGGCATTACGAGAGAATGGCTGTATTGGTATGACGAGCAGGGGGTTCGTTACCTGTCGCCGGAAGAAACCGCAGAGCAGGAGCGACAGCGAGCAGAGCAGGAGCGACAGCGAGCAGAGCAGGAGCGACAGCGAGCAGAGCAGGAGCATCAGCGGGCAGAACAGGAACGACAGCGGGCAGAACAGGAACGACAGTTGCGAGAGGAACTGTTGGAAAAACTGCGATCGCACGGCATTGACCCCGACAAACTTTAATCCAATGCCTCTATGGAATCCGCCCTCCCTAAACGTCGCACTCGTTCCCAACCTGGCCTCTACGCCTCGCTGTTCCCTCCGCTGATCTGGACTTCGCTGCTGTATTTTGTGCCGCTGGCGATCCTGATCTCCTACAGCGTGTGGCAATTAGAAGCATTTGATATTGTCAAGGAATTTAGCCTCACGAATTTCAGGACGATTTTTACCAATCCTGCGTATCGCACGGTGATCTTGCGAACGGTGTTTACCGCGTTGGGCGTGACGCTGATTGATATTGTGATCGCCCTTCCGGTGGGGTTCTTCATTGCGAAGTATGGGGGACGGTGGCGATCGCTCCTCAGCATCCTCGTGATCCTGCCGCTGTGGTCAAGCTATCTGGTGCGCGTCTTCGCCTGGAAAATCATTCTTGGGTACAACGGCGTATTAAACACCACATTGATCGGTTTAGGGATTCTCAAGGAACCCAGTTCGGTATTCCTTTATAACCAATTCTCCACAATTCTGACATTTGTCCATGTCTGGCTTCCGTTTATGATCCTGCCAGTCATTACCGTCTTCGAGCGTCTCCCCAACGATCTGCTGGAAGCATCTGCCGATTTAAATGCGCCACCATTGACAACATTTCGTCAGGTCATTCTGCCGCTCGTCACTCCCGGCGTGCTAGCAGGATCTATCAATGTGTTTGCCCTGACAATGGGAGACTTTATCACCCCCAGTTTAGTTGGCAGTCCCAAAGGCATTATGCTGGGCAATGTGATTTCATCTCAGTTTGGTGTCGCCTATAACTGGCCTCTTGGAGCGGCGTTTTCTCTGGTTGTGATGCTGATTGTATTTTCGGGGTTGGCGATCGCCCTCAAACGTGGTGCCCTCGACAGCTTTTAATGACTTTCACTGATCTATAAATTGATAATGCAACTATGGAAATCTTTATCGTTATCGGCGTACTGCTTCTGCTGGCAACAACCGGATTCTATGCCTGGTTCTCAGCCCAAATTCTAAAGGAAATTCGCCAGGAAAACAGTACCTATCGCAGCATTATTGAAAAGCAGTTAAAACTGGCAACACTACCCCATCTCTACTGCGATCTCCAACCCAGTGTGCAGGGGCTGAAGCTGGAGGTCTATAACGTTGGCAGTGTCCCTGCCTACGATATTCACATCAGCACAATTGGAGCCTATACCGAAGAGGGGATGGACATCTCCACATTTCTACGAACCTACATCCAACCGCGATATCGCAAGCTCCCCCTCCAGGCAGATAAAGTAGGCTATTACGGCATTCGCAGCAGCTTACGCTATCCCATGCTGCCCGTTCAGAAACGGTTGGAGGTAGCCCTCAGTCTTCCAGCTCGTCCCGTCGATATCTACGTGCTGGTGCAGTTCCGAGAAATGCAGGGGAGCAACTATTTTCAGGTGTATTGCTTCTCAGAATTGGACGACAAAGGGGGATATCGTGCGAATTTGGTGGATCCGGTGAAATCAGAAGTACTGGAACGACAACACCTGCATGATATGGACGAGGCAAAACTCCCGGAGAAAGCGGTGCCCTTCTCAGTTCGAGATTTTCTGGAGTTATGGAACCACTCGCTGTCCTATCGATTGACCTCCCTGGCGATCGATGAGCAGGCGGTGCCTGAAGCTCAGGATGTTTGAATTATAGCGACAGCGCTTTGGGCTGAGATAGATATAATAACAAGCATTGATCAACTGTGGAGCGGGCATCTTGCCCGCTCAGAACACCGGGCAGGCAAGATGCCCGCCCCACAGTGCAAATGCCCTGATTGAGTCTCGATCAGTTCCGCTTGTGCAGATTTCTGTTGATCTCATCCAGACCAGATTGCACTGCCTGGTGCAGTTGCTCGGTCAAACTGTTGACAGTGTTC
>JBIKWV010000557.1:0-4194 GCA_044356135.1 Elainellaceae cyanobacterium | reverse complement strand
CGCGCCACACTAACCAGGCAAAGTTTTTCAACCAGGCAAAGTTCGCTTGGCGAACTACTAGTGTTTAGTCAAGCAATATTTGTCGGGTGATATGCCGCGCTCCGCGCGGCATATCACCTGGTCAAACCGTCAATTTTTAATTGACTGACCACTAGAGCGAGAAACGCAATAGCTTTATTGTGGAGTTTTGACTATTTTCCTGTGATGCCGCAAAACGTTCTCCTGAAGAGCGTTTAGCGGCGTTCCCGATTTTAGCGCCGATTTTTTCTGAAACACTGGCAGTGTCAGCATTTCAGAAAAAATAAGCGTGGTTGAGTCAAGATTCCAGTTTATTGATGGCACAGTCGATCGCCCTATACGGGGTTCATGCCCCCTGATCGATCCAATAAGATAGGTAGATGTAGATGCTGCGATCGCAATTCCTATGCCTCCTGCCGTTCTGATCGAGAACCTGAAGAAAAGCTATGGCCTGGTAGAAGCCGTCAAAGATGTGTCGCTCCGGGTCGAACCGGGCGAGATTTTTGGTCTACTCGGTCCTAATGGCGCAGGAAAAACCACAACCCTGCGCTGTCTCTGCACGCTGGCAACTCCTGATAGCGGCAAACTAGAAGTTTCTGGTATCTCTGTCCTGCAAACTCCCAAACTGGCCCGACAGCGATTAGGATATGTCGCCCAGGAGGTCGCCCTCGACAAAGTTCTCACTGGGCGGGAACTGCTGCAACTCCAGGCAGCGCTCTACCACCTTCCCAATGCTGCGGCCAAAGCTCGGATTGATCAGGTGATCACCCTGTTGGGTCTGGCCGACTGGGCCGATAAGAAATCTGGTACCTACTCCGGTGGGATTCGCAAACGACTGGATCTGGCCTGCGGACTACTTCATCAGCCCGATGTGCTGGTGCTGGATGAACCAACCGTTGGGCTTGATATTGAAAGTCGCGTTGTGGTGTGGGACTTTCTGCGCAAGCTGCGCGAAGCGGGAACGACCGTTCTGATCACGAGTCATTACCTGGAAGAAGTGGATGCCCTGGCGGATCGCGTGGCGATTATTGACAGGGGTAAGGTCATTGCTACAGGTACTCCGTCGGAGTTAAAAGACCGGGTGGGGGGCGATCGCGTCACGCTCCGTATCCGCGAGTTCACCCCCAACGAGGAGGCCGAAACCGCTAAGTCCATGCTGCAATCGCTTCCTTTCGTGCAGGAAGTAATTATTAACAGCGCCCAGGGCAATTCGCTGAATCTGGTGGTTTCCCCCCAGAGCGATGCCCTGATTACCATTCAGCAATCCCTCAAACAGGCGGGACTCCCCACCTTTGGCATCTCCCAATCGCGGCCCAGTCTGGACGATGTTTATCTTGCCGCCACCGGGCAGACCCTGCTGGATGCGGAATTAGCAGCAGCAGCAGCACGGGATCCGAAGAAAGAAAAAAAGCAAAACATGCGGTAACCCTGTAGGGGCGCGGGGGTGGAACCGGGGGTTATGCTACTTTTTGTAGCCAGAGGCTACCACCCCAATTCTTCAAACAAAGCGGCATTTCTGCTTCGAAGAATTCGGTATGGAAGGTTTCCAGGAAGGTGTTGAATAGCACAATTTTGAACGCCGAGTTGTACTGCAAGAAGGCGCGCAGGGCGTAGGCTTCGTTCCAGGCACGTCCCTCATACACCCAGTCCCGCAGATACTCAAACGGGTAGAAAATATCGTGGAAATGGATATACACTCCCGCGGCCAGACTGGGCAGAATTTGAAACAGAAGATAATTCACATCACTGCCCGTCTTGAGGACGTGGGTGGAGTCGATAAATAAGATATCTCCGGCGGTCAGGTCAGCAAATTTGCTAAGCGGTACGTCCTGCAATGGGACTGAGAGGATGTTGATGCGCTCGTGATCCTCCGATTTCAGCAGGGTGCGGAGGCGATCGGGAAAAGGTTCGATAAAGCAGCAGGCAATTCGATGGTTGAGAAACCGCTCGTTGGTGTCCAGGGTGACGGCAGAAGAGAAGCCAGAACCGATCTCGATTAACCGCTTCGGCTGCAAATGACGCAGCATTGCGTACAGGAAAATCGCGTCGGAATAGCAGTAGTAGTCGTTTTCGTAGTAATAGCGCAGGTCGGGCGCAGGCTGGGACGTGAACGGCAACTCCGGGTAATAGATCTTGAGCTGGTTCAGTAAGCTCAACTGCTCCGCCTCATTCAAGTCAATTCCCGGAAGGGTACGGGGTCTGTCGCCAAAAATCTCCTTATCCCGCATCCTCAGCTCTTCGACATCAGGTACAGCCGAGTAGTAGTGACCCGGCAGATAAAGCTGGTTGCTTTGGAGTCGCTGCACCTGATCCAGGAGCTGCTCACGCTCGCGCAACAGGCGATCGCGCTCCTTCAGCAACCGCCGAATATAGGGAACCTGCTGGACGAGGGACTTCAGCTTGGGGGAAACCATAGGCGATGCAATTAGCGCCTCACGCAACTCCGTAGGAAATGCTCTCCTCTAACAGAATGCCACACGTCGTGACGGAACTGGAGTTTTGACTATTTTTCCTACAATACCGCGCAACGCTCTGGTAGAGAACGTTGCGCAGTATCTCTGGTTTTAGCGCCAACTTTTCTAAAACCCTGATGCAGTCAGAGTTTCAGAAAAGTTGGCGCAATTTAGTCAAAACTCCAGGACGGAAGCAGTCAATGAATTAATCGCTTTTGATTGCAGAGGAGGAAATTCGGCACGTCGAGCCGCACTTTCCTGCGCAGAACCTCCTGCCTCAGGGTGGCAGCGGAATTAAGGAGTTTGCCATAAGATAAAGCCCTGTTTTCAGTTGGCGCGGCTTCGCCGCGCCAACTGAAAACAGGGCTTTATAAAAGCAGACCCTAATTGGTGTTCGTGCGCGAGGAAAGCTGCTGAGGGGTTCGACTGAGCGCGTTTTGCTGGTTGCCGTACATCGCCCGCAGCACCAGTGCGGGATCGACCCAGTTGTTGCTGTACTTCAATCCCCAGTGCAGGTGAGGGCCTGTCGTCCGTCCAGTCATACCCACCCGTCCGATGCGCTGACCTGCGATAACAGTTTGCCCCTGGAAGATCTGGACACCGCCGTCCCGATCGATCATGTAGCGGCGACCACCAGAGGTCTCGACGTTGCCAATCATGTGGCAGTAGATGTGGGTCCAGCCACCGGACTCAACCACCACTGAAGTGCCGCAGTTGGAGTCGTCAGAAACTTCCACCACTGTTCCACTCCACCAGTTGCGGATGTAGCTACCCTGAGGAGCGGCAATATCAAGACCATAGTGAAATTCCTGGCTGTAACCCCCGGTTGCTGATTGGCGATAGCCAAAAGGAGAGGTGTACGCCTGAAAGTTTTCCACTGGAAAAGAGGCTCCGGCCCAGGAGGTAGCGATCTCGTTGGGGCGGAGTTGAGCAATTTGCTGGGCTGGGGCACCCGGTTCACCGGCACTGAGGGCGATGGTGGAGCGATCGCCCGTTGTTGGTTTCGCAGTAGCTGTGGTTTCCGTTGGAATGAATTGCAGAGTGGGCGGATTTGCAGGGTTGACGCTGACAGGTGCCGCAGTTTGAGCAGCAGGATTAACGACAGCGCGGGCATCTTCGATTTTCTGGTAGGCTTCGATCGCTACTACACAGGACAGGAAGGTGCCTGCCACCAGGAAGATTCTGCCGAAGAAAATCGCCTTTTTCTGCATGACTCCAGATTAAAGTTCGAAGGGTTCTGTCTTTATCCAATGACCGCTCTCGCAGATCAGAAGGAAATGAACAAATCTTTTGGAAAGCGATCACTCTACAGGGCGATCGCCAGATATGGGAGCACTCTACTTCAGGACAACACTGCTTTCATACAGCGCTTTGCCCTGAGATAGAACCAAACTTTCTGTTAATGAGCGCAGGCCGCGCAGTTTTCAACAAAAAATCTATCCCACGCGCTTGAAAATTACCCTATTTTTAGAAGATTTCCAGCAACGAGATTACCTGCGTCGTGCGGGTGTTTCCCCGCTGCCCAGGGGGCATTCACACAACGGGCAATTTCTTTCGTAGAAATCTCCCTTAAGCCTTAACAAGGCTTAGGGAATCCAAATCGAGAGAAAAGGTTCCAGAAAAGAAGAATAACCGGAACCGCAACAAAATGCACGTACTTTGATGAACTTAACAAAATAAACATATTCTGCTTCGGTAGTATAACGCTTCGCGCTCAGCAAAC
>JBIKWV010000556.1:0-4195 GCA_044356135.1 Elainellaceae cyanobacterium | reverse complement strand
CGTTTCAGGAAAAATTGGCGCAATTTAGTCAAAAGTCCAGTAACATTCAACCCAAATCTGCTGATCTGGTGGGAAATACTGAGAAAAGGGGAAATATTGGATAAAGAACTTCATACTTGAAAGTGCCCGTCCCCGCACTGATTCGGAGCAACACACAATATGGGAGGCTCTCCGTATCCCCACAACACCCCATTAGTCCGACTGATCGCCCTGTTTCTAACGTTTGTCTTGCCGTTTGCGGTGGTCGTCTTTCAACTGGTGCATGAAATTCAGCACCAGATTGACTTTGCCCAGGTAGAGCAACAGGGGACGGCCTACTTGAAGCCGCTGGAACAGTTAATGATCGACGTGCCGCAGGGCAAACTGCTGGTGCATCGACTGGCGCGCCAGGAGGAGACCCCGGAGCGAGTGGCGCAGCAGCAGCAGGCGATCGCCCAGGATATGCAAATCCTGTCGGCAGTGGAGCAACAATACGGTCGTGGGTTAGAGACTGCCGAACGCTACGAGGCCGTGCAGCAAAGCTGGAACAGCCTTAAGCAGGTGTTGCCTTCGGAGTCAGGCGGAGCGGCGATCGCCACCAGTGCCTCAATCTCAGACACCGATCTACAGTCCCTCTACAGCCACCTGATTGCCGACCTGCGCAGTCTGATGGCTCAGGTCGGGGATTTATCAAACCTGATCCTCGACCCCGAACTCGACAGCTACTACCTGATGGATGTAGTCCTGCTGAAACTGCCAGAGAGGCAGGATTTACTGACTCAGGTGCGGCAACTGGGCGAAGACCTGGTGAAACGGCAGACCCTCAGCTCAGAAGAAAAGGGGCGGTTGACCATCCTGATGGGGGCGTTACAGAACAATGTGAATGCCACTCGCAGAGGGTTTGGCGTCGCTTTCCGGCATACCCCCTCCAGCACGCTTCAGACCGTTCTGGACACGCCCAGACAGGAGACCTCAGCGGCGATCGCCCGGTTTCTTTCTGCTCTGAACCAGGCCATGACCCAGGCCAAGACTGTCCAGGTGCAACCGACAGCCTACGACACCACGGCCTATGACACAGTGGCCAGTGAGGCCATCACCGCCAGCCATCAGCTCTGGCAACTTACCACTGCACAGTTGGAAGAACTGCTACAGACCCGAATCCAGCAGTTTGTCCACAGAACTTATTTCATCGAAACCTTTGGGGTGCTGGTGCTGGTGGCGCTGGGCTATCTCTTTGTGGCCTTCGCCCGCAATCAGATTAACCGCAACCAGGCAGAGCTGGCATTCGCCGATAGTGAACACCGCCTGAGACAGCAAAGCGAAGCATTAACCAACCTGGCACAGCAGAATGCTCTGGCGGAGGGCGACTTACAAATAGCCCTGCAAACGATTACTGAAGCAGCAGCGGCATCCCTGGAAGTCGAGCGGGTGATTATCTGGCAGTTTGACCGCGATCGCCTCCAGTTCCAGTGCCTCAACTTGTATGAACAATCTCCACAGCGGCACTCGATTCTGGACAGCATTTTAGTCGCAGACTACCCAATCTACTTCAGCCAGCTCGCCCCCAACCGAACCATCGCAACGGTGGATATCCAGCAGAACCCGCATATGCAGGAATTATGGAAGGACTATTTCCAGCCGCTGGGCGTTGTCAGCAGCCTGGATGCACCGATTCACAGGGGCGGCACGTTGATCGGGCTGGTTTGCTTTGAGCATATTGGGAAAGCTCGTCAGTGGACATTGACGGAACAAAACTTTGCGGGGTCGATCGCCGATTTTGTTGCTCTGGCGCTGGAAGCCAGCGAACGCAAGCGCGTCGAAGATACGCTGCGCAAAAGTAAGGACGCTGCCGAGGAGGCCAACCGTGCCAAGAGTCAGTTTCTGGCCAATATGAGTCATGAGCTGCGAACCCCACTGAACGCCATCATCGGCTACAGCGAAATGCTGAAGGAGGAAGCCGATGAACTGGGCTACGGGGACGTGGTTCCCGACCTGGAGAAAATCCGCAGTGCAGGTCAACACCTGCTGGCGTTGATCAACGACATCCTGGACATCTCAAAAATTGAAGCCGGGAAAATGGAGCTTTATCTGGAACCCTTCAGTATCTCTTCCCTGCTCCGGGAGGTTCAATCCACAGTGCAACCCCTGATGGAAAAGAGCGGCAATTGCTTCTCCATCCAGAATGTCTCGAAAGTAGACACGATGGTTGCCGACCTCACTAAAGTGCGACAGTCGTTGCTCAACCTGCTCAGTAACGCGGCCAAATTTACGGAAGCGGGCGACATTACACTGACCGTCCAAACGAACACTATCTACGAGGACGGCGTCACCCATGTCTCCATGACGGTGACGGATACGGGAATTGGCATGAGTCTGGAGCAGCTCTCAAAGCTGTTTCAAGCCTTTACTCAGGCCGATGCTTCAACCACCCGTAAATATGGCGGTTCGGGCCTGGGACTGGCCATCAGTCGCCGATTTTGCCAGATGATGGGGGGCGATATTACCGTCTCCAGCACCCCTGGCAAGGGGTCTACCTTCACGATTTATCTGCCGCTCCAGGTGGCTGACCCCAAGGTTTCGATGCCAGCCGAAATCAGCTCCACCCTTGAAGTCACGCCGCCGACCAGTACCGTCCTCGTGATCGATGATGACCCGGCAGTCCGCGACCTGATGGAACGGTACCTGACCAAATCGGGATTCTGTGTCAAAACAGCCGCCGATGGAGAAATTGGGCTACAGATGGCGCGCCAGTTTCGCCCTGATGCGATTACGCTTGACGTACTGCTGCCCGATATGAATGGCTGGTCGGTGTTGTCGGAGGTGAAGGCCGACCCGGAGCTGGCAGAGATTCCTGTCGTTGTCATGACGGTGGTGGACGATCGCACTCAGGGGCTGGCACTGGGAGCAACAGACTATCTCACCAAACCAGTGGACTACCGCCGTCTTGCTGCACTGCTTCAGCGCTTCCGACCCACCCCAGAAGTCTCCAACTCGCGAGTACTGCTGGTGGAGGATGACACCACCATGCGACTGGTGTTACGGCGCATGCTGGAGCGTGAGGGCTGGAGCGTAACAGAAGCTGAACACGGACGGGTAGCGCTGGAGTGCGTGGCCCAAACACGGCCCGATCTGATCCTGCTGGATCTGATGATGCCGGAGATGAATGGCTTTCAATTCATCGATGCACTGCGCCAGAATCCCGAATGGCGATCGCTCCCCATCGTCATCATCACCGCCCACGACCTCTCTCCCAGCGATTACCTGCGTCTCAAGGGTGACGTTGAGCAGATTTTGCAGAAGGGTGCCTACAGCCGTGACCAACTGCTCCAGGAGGTGCGCGATCGGGTGACCGCCTGCATCGCCCATCGACAGCCACTGGAGGGGCAAGCATGAGGTCAGGCTGGGGCACAGTACTGGTGGTCGATGATGACGCAACAACGCGTCTGTTTTTGGCGCGTAACTTGCGATCGCAGGTGCAGTCTCTGGTGGAGGCCGCTGATGGAGCGCAGGCGCTGGAGTTGATGCGATCGCACCCCTTCGACCTGGTACTGCTGGATCTGATGATGCAGGGGATGAGCGGATACCAGGTGCTGGCGCATTTGAAGCAGGATGAGGCGATTGCTACCACACCAGTGATTGTTGTCTCCGCAGCCAATGACCTCGAGGGTGTGGTGCGCTGCATTGAACTGGGCGCTGAAGATTACCTGATCAAACCCCTCAATCCCGTGCTGCTGCGGGCACGAGTGGGAGCCTGTCTGGAGCGCAAGTGGCTGCGCGATCAGGAACAGGCTTATTTGCGGCAGTTGCAGGCCGAGAAAGAACTGGCGGAATCTGCAAACCGAGCCAAGAGCGCTTTTTTGGCCAACATGAGTCACGAGCTGAGAACGCCCCTCAACGCCATTCTGGGCTATAGCGAAATTCTCCATGAGGATCTGGAAGCCACCAGCGCCTATCTTCTACCGGATGTTGAAAAAATTGCCTCTGCCGGACAACACCTGCTGGGGTTAATTAACGACATCCTGGATATCTCCAAACTAGAAATTGGCGGGGTAGAGCTAAATCTGGAGCTGATTGAGTTAGGAGGGTTGCTGCAAGCCGTAATTCAGGCAGGTCAGGCATTGTGCATCGCAAACGGGAATACACTCCAGCTCTACATACCAGCGACTCCAGTGTGGCTCTACAGCGATGCCAGCAAGA
The DNA here is from genome assembly GCA_044356135.1 of Elainellaceae cyanobacterium. Classification (GTDB taxonomy): domain Bacteria; phylum Cyanobacteriota; class Cyanobacteriia; order Elainellales; family Elainellaceae; genus CAZVXA01. The sequence goes on along the minus strand of JBIKWV010000556.1, from coordinate 19 downwards.
TTCGACAAATTCTGTTGAA
>JBIKWV010000554.1:0-4207 GCA_044356135.1 Elainellaceae cyanobacterium | reverse complement strand
CGGGCGAAGCCCGCGCCACTCGTAAAACTGGGATTGGAAATTTGCAAAAGTGGCAGGCACCCGAGCAAGTGGTGTGGAAGAGGCAGGAGAAATACCTGATGTTTGCCTACAGGATGGCTTTCTGTTGCGCTATAAGAGCTTGACGTGCTGCATCTAAGGTTCCATTGAGATGATTGAGAGTGAGAGTAATTGCAGTGTCAACATCTCTGCATTGATACGCCCTTAAAATTGCTCGATGCTCTTGTTCGGATTCTTCCTTTCGCAGGGGACTCACCGTAAACGATAGATTGACATAAATAGCAGACAAATCTGAAAGCCGACTCAAGGCATTTTTCAGTTCAATTGTCTGCGTAGCAGCATCTAGCGTATTGTGAAACTGCCGATTGAGATCAACCCACAGTTCATGGTTAACAGTGGCCTCCATTTGATCCAGCAATGCTTCTGCCTCTTGAACCTGGCGTTCAGAAATTTGCATAATTGCTTTTCTCACGCTGAGGGGAATCAGCACAGAGCGCATCTCGTAGACTTCTTCTAAAACTGATAGGGTGGGCCTTCGCACCGTTGCCCCCTTGAAGGCATCGAACTCGACCAGCCCCTGGGTGCTTAGTTCGCGCAGTGCCTCCCGAATAGGGGTTGCACTCACATTAAGCGCTTCCGCCAGCTCGTTTTGCAGCAATCGTGTTCCTCCCGGCAGACGCCCCAAAAGAATTGCCTGCCGTAGATGCTCTGTTACCGAAGCCTGTGTTGTGCGGGGACGCTGGTTCAGCCCACCAATTTGCAGTTTAGAAACCAAGAGCCATCCCCCTCGAATAGATAGACTATTCCACCATTGAGCAATTGATAGGAAAGGGCTAATAAGGACAACCTTTACCTACAGTTTCGCTCGGTATCTGACAACACCATTATGCCACCGTTTAAACATAATTCTAGATTATATATAACATTTTCTATATTCTGTAGTCTGTACAACATTTTCTGTTTTGACTCCCTTTTATATTGTAGAGGAGTTGAGCGAGATGAGTTGCTCAATGGTCTCAAGTCTTTATCTGCTGATTCACTGAGATCGAATCCAGCGAATAACCAGTGGATAAATTGCTGCTCAGGGAGGCGATCGCAGCCTATGTCGAGTGTTTTGATTCGGAACGCTACTGTTTTACCGTTTGCTGTTCAGCCAGATGGCGGTATCGATTTAACACCTCAAACCGCTGATGTGTTGGTGGAGGGCGATCGCATCGTCCAGGTTGCACCATCGATTGATGCATCCGCATCTGAAGTGATTGATGCAACTCATCAACTTTTGATTCCTGGTTTTGTGGATGCCCATACCCACACAGTGGTTGGGGTTTTAGAGAAGTGCGCTTATGAAGCGTTACCGCTGGAACTCTGGATGCTGTATCTGCCGCCCGACCAGAGGCTTGATCCGCGAATGCACTACTTGTGTTCGGCGATCGCAGGTATTGAAGCTGTCAAAAATGGTACTACAACCCTCCAGGACGACCTCTATTCGCTACCTTACACAACGCCTGAAACTTTTGCGGCAACCGCCCAGGCGTATTCTGATCTGGGTATTCGCGCCAGTCTATCGCTGCACGCCATTAATCAACCTCTACATAAAACCATTCCCTATCTTGAACACCTGATTTCTGATGAGATGAAGCGGGGCTTTGAGCAGTCAGTCAGTGGATTCTCTATTGATCAATGGGCAGAACTATTTGGGGATCTGTATCGCACCTGGCATGGCAAACATGGCCGGATTACAACGGTTCTGGCTCCCTCGGCCACACAACGGGTGACGCCTGAGTTAATGCTTCGTATTGGTGAGTTATCTGCAGAATATGACGTTCCGGTTCACGTTCATCTGCTGGAGACTCGAACACAGGCAGTGACGGGATTGGAATTCTACGGTGAATCGGTCATTCAATTTGCTGAACGGCATGGGATGCTGACTCACCGGACTACGATCGCCCACGGTATCTGGCTCACTCCTGAAGATATTGACCGGGTTGCAGGTGCGGGGGCAACAATTGTCCACAATCCCGTCAGCAACTACCGCCTCTGTAGTGGCATTGCCTCAATTCGGGCATTGCTCGATGCCGGGGTGAATATCGCTGTGGGAACCGATGGCATGGATTCCTTCAATCTATTCAATGTGATCCGGGCTGCTGGCCTGACTCATTCTGTCATTGATTCCGACTACGAGCGCTACCCCAAAGCGGCAGATGTGCTGAAGTGGGCGACCTACGGTGGGGCAAGGTCGGCGCTGCTTCACAAGGAAGTAGGGGCGATCGCTCCTGGAATGAAAGCAGATTTTGTGCTGTATGACCTGAATTCTCTCAGCTTTACCCCCAGCCACAAGCTGCCCATTCACCTGGTGTATGCCGAAGATGGGCGATCGATTCGCAGCGTTTTTGTCAATGGCCAGAAGGTGGTTGAAGACGGCAAGATTCTGACACTGAACGAAGCGGAGATTCTGGCTGAATTTCGAGATCGCTTACCGGCCTATTTCGATCTGCGCAAGGACTTTCATGCTCAGGGGGCGCAGCTCCGTCCCGCGATGGAAAAAATGTTTCGCCAAGCGATGGACTATCCATTGCCCATCCAGAACTTTAGCGGTGCTGGCTTGAGCCGTTAAAGCATTCACCCGAGTCTCACACCATTGATTTGCTCTCGATTGCAGTTTATTCACTGGAGATGATCCGATGCGTTTTACTTCCCGACGTAAGTTTCTGCAATATGCTTCGCTGGCCTCTCTAGGGGTCACAGCCGCAAAGTTGGGCGGCTGCACCTCTGCACCCGTTGCAACGACGGAGACAACAGGGGCCAGTCCTGCTGCCACTGGAGGCACCACGATTCGTATTCTGTCATGGCCGGGATACGAGGAGAAGGATGTCGTTGGCAAGTTTGAGCAGGACACCGGGATCAAGGTCGAGTTCAAGAACTACGTGGGCGGTGAACAGATGCTGCAACTGGTCAGCCAGTCGCCGCCGGGAACCTACGATTCGATTGTTGCTGACGCAGAGTATTTGCCAAAACTGATTGCCCTGGGCGTGATTGAGCCGCTCAAACCAGAGGATTTCCCGGAATTTAAGAACTATGTCCCTGCCTATCAAAATATGCCCCTTTTCTCCGATCAGGGCAAGATGATGGCAATGGCAACTCGTTATGGGTTCTATGGCCTTGCTATCAACACGGATATTATCAAGCCTGAGCAGGCGGATTCCTGGAATCTGCTGTTGAGTCCAGACCTCAAGGGCAAAATTTCGATGTTTGACTGGTATCTCCCAAATATGGGCGATTTCAGTCTGGCGGTATTCCCTAATCGTGAGAATCCCTACGACTTGACGGATGCGGAATTGCAGCAGGTGAAGGACTGGATGCTGAAATTGAAGCCGAATATCTCGCTGATTTCTCAGAACTTCCAGGATGTCACCAACTCCTTCCTGACGGGTGGAGTGATTGCAGCCCCAATTGGGGACTGGCTGATTCAGAATCTGGTTGCCGATGGGCACGAGAACTTTACCGCCGTGATTCCCAAAGAGGGAGCCATTCGTTGGAGTGAGGGCGCAACTATCGTCTCCAGTAGCAAGAATAAGGATCAGGCGATGCAGTGGATCAACTACATGACGACAGCGGAGCCACAGGCTCGTCTGGCGAACGTCAAGGCGTCGAAGTGTCAGGTTCCCAACCGCAAGGCGCTGGAATTCATGAATGATGCGGAGAAAAAACTGCTGGGGTACACACCCGATACGAAGAGTACGGGCAAGACCATTGCGGAGGTTAAGACTGAGCAAACGGTTCCCAGACGCCTGCCCGTTCAGCAGTCTGACAAAGTCTGGCAGGATATCTACAACGAGTTCAAAACGAGTTGAGCAACGAGGACTGAGCGACATTGGGGCCTGTAGGATGAGGGGCGATCGCCCGTTGCATCCTGCCTGCCCCAATGATTTCTTCCCAGTCGCTCATGACGTGTAAGGCTGACCAATGCTATCCCCCCAGGAGTTTCAGGATGGTGACTTCTCCAGTGCAGTCTCACCCCACTTCCGATCTCTCTCTACCCACCCACGACCTGGAACTGGTCAACATTGTCAAACACTACGGTTCGCTGACGGTGCTGGACAACATCAATCTCAGCATTAAGGCGGGAGAGTTTGTCGCCATTATGGGACCCAGTGGTTGTGGCAAAACAACGCTGCTTCAGGTGATTGCT
>JBIKWV010000552.1:0-4223 GCA_044356135.1 Elainellaceae cyanobacterium | reverse complement strand
GCATTCCCCAGAGCTTGCTCTGGCATTAACTGCGTTAGTTGGCACCAGCGATCGTTGACATAGGTGAAATAACCTCGGATATCGGTCAGAAAAATACCTACAGGAACACAATGGGAAAGGATACGGAAGCGATGTTCACTGGACTGTAAGGCAACTTCAGCTTGCTTCCGCCGGATAAACTGACCAATCTGACTACCGATCGCCATTAGCATGTGCATCAGATCCTGATCCGGTGGCGATACCTGGTTACTGAAAAAGAAAATTACACCCAAAACGCTTTCTTTGTGGACTACCGGAAAACCAAGTGCTCCCCGAAGTTCTGTGATCGCTGCACCCTGGGCATGAGGACATTGAACCTCCCGGGTAATGTCATTGCTGCAAATCAGCTTACCCGACTGCCACACTACGCCGGGTAATCCCTGGCCTGAGGCCAGCTTCATTTGCTGCGTTTGTTGGGCAAATGCTTGCAGATGGGGTTGCCGCCGATGCCATATACTGCGACACCGTAACTGGTGGGATGAAGTATCAACTTGCCAGAATTCCCCCATTGCCCATCCCTGAACCCCACACAATACCTGAAGAATCTTGTTGACACCAGCTTCGAGGGTTGTGGCTTTAGTTAAGATGCGTGTTACAGCATATTGGGTACGCAATCGTTGTTCAGTGCGTTTGCGATCGGTAATATCAGTAATGCTGCCTTCATAGCCAACCATCTGCCCGGTCCCATCATAAAGAGGGCGAGCGCTTTCCGAAATCCAGATGATTTCTCCATCTTTGCGATAGATTTGAGATTCAAATTCCGATACCTGCCCTTTCGACGCTATCCGCTGTATGAATCGTCGATGCTGATTCGGATTGGTATAAAGCTGATGAGGTATATCCGTGATTGAGCCGATGAGTTCATCTACAGAACGATAGCCATAAATCGTTGCCAACATCGGGTTCACTTTCAAATAATGCCCAGCCAGACTTGCATGGTACAGCCCTTCCACGGCATTCTCAAAAAGAGCCTGGTACTCAGATTCGGCGTGTTGGCGTTCCTGGAGAACTTGCTTCAAGGTAGTGACCTGACGACGCAGTTCAATCTGAGTGGCGACCTGGCGGGCGATCGCCCCTAAAACCTCTAGCTGTTGCGATGTAAACTGCCGGGGTATCCGATCAATGACACAGAGAGTCCCTAAGTTATATCCTTCTGGGTTGACGATAGGAACTCCGGCATAAGACCGTATGTATGGTTCTCCAGCAACCAGGGGGGTATTGGCAAATCGCTGATCCTGCAAAGCATCGGGTACAACCAGGACATCCGATTGCAGCATGGTATGAGCACCAAATGCGACATCACGCTTAGTCTCTGTGATGCTAAGCCCACCTTTCGATTTGAACCATTGCCGATATTCATCTATCAAACTGATCAGGGCAATCGGCGTGTCGCAAAGCAGGGCGGCTAGCTTTGTCGCATCATCAAACGCAGGTTCTACCGATGTATCAAGAATGTCACAGCCCCAGAGAGCCGCTATTCTCTGAGTTTCGTTAGAGGGAAAGGGGATCTGCATAGTGAATGATTAGGTACCAGCAGTTGCACAATTGAATGAACCGATAAGCGAAGGATCGTTACAAAAAGAACTCGAGTAACTTTTGAGTGAGAGCCGTGCTCCGCACGGCTCTCACTCAAAAGTTACAGGTTTTAATTTTGTAAGGCTCCTAACGCAGCAACAGTCCGGAAAGTTTTCAAGTGCCAACGGTAAAATGCGGGTCTCGGCCCTCCTATAGCGCTTTACGCTGAGGTAACCCACAGTTTTTTGAGAGAGCCACACAGAGCACGGCTCTCTCAAAAAACTGTGATGTCCCAGATTGAGAAACGCTGTAATGAGGTCAAGTGCCAACGGTAGAATGCAGGTCTCAGCCTCTGTTCCAAAAACTGTCCGGAGATTGAACGCGGATAACGGCTGAGTTGTTTTTGGCCAATGATAAATCCAGAGAAATGAAGAAGCTAGCGGAGAGAATTTGCAGGGCTTTTCTATAGATTTATCATTAATACTTTCTTCAGGATTCCCACTTCCTCAGCCCAAGAAACATCCCCCTCAGAAAAAAAATCTATTCTTTAGTCGCATAAAATTCAGCGTAGTGAAATCCTCAAAAGAATCTCTGTGTTGTGGGTTGATTCAAGGGATGTTCACCATTGCCTCATCCTCTTTTCCCGGTCTACCGATTTTTCTTCCCCGTTGCAAAGTCCTGCAAGCTTTGGTGTTAAGATTTATGTCTCCATCGTCGCGGGTGAGTCATTGACCAATTCAGTTGTACCATATGGGCCAGTCTGCGTAGTATCGAGCCGCTTGACTGGTGCTCCTATCCCTCCCTACCGTATAGGCGGATAGGGTATCTCGGAGGCTTAGTGTGACGGATTTGGATTAGCTTTTGGACGAGAAGCTCCACGCCATAATTTTTGATTTGGCAGGGGGCTTCTCGTCCAGAAGCTAAGGAGATACACCTCACTCACCGTCTTTTCTATTGCCTCGGCAAAGTTTCAGAATACAGGAATTGAATATAATGCTGTGTCTGGGCGCGCTTAGCGCGCCCAGACACAGCATTATATTCAATTGCCGGAGCAATATACTCAACACCGAAAGCACCACCTGTAGTTCTTTCAGAAAGCAGGGGATCGAAGCCCCATCAAGATCCGGGTCACCAGCAGCTATTGAGAAGAGTTTGCAATAAAACCACCAATGTAGTACGCTGTGAACATCCTGTACCCTTATTAATTCCATTGGTTGTGGCGAAAAGCTGGTTGATGATCCGCCTTTTTCAGATCCGGTTACCCTTTCAGCTCGATCGGCGGGTGCCCCAAACATTACTGGTGGATTCCCGCCAGTCAAATGACCCGACCACGGGAACTCTGGAGCCATGACGATAACCTTTTCACCCCAAGCCTTCTGGGAGCTTTTTGAGGAGGAATTGGAACATCCACATCTGTCCCAGTCCGACACTTTTGATAGGGTGTACGCCTATCCTGCACCTTTAGGAAAAGGGTATTGGCGCAACATTGATTTGCGGGAAGGAATCGAGCTGGCGATCGCCCAGTACCACCTCTACTCCGACTTTGTTCTGCACCTGCCAGAACGTTCTCACCCGTTGGAGTTCACACTCCTTTTGGAAACGACCCAGAGGGGTGGTCGGCAAAGTATTAAAGGGGGACACTATCAGTTTTTTGGTTCGGGGATGGCCCCCAGGGAAGCGGTCAACAATCGGACCAGCGAATCAGTAATTGACATTAACGTCCATATTGATCCCGATGTTTTTCGAGCATGGTGGGGGATTGGATCGGATCTATCAACGTCACCGTTGAAACCTTTATTTCGTTCGTGTGATCAGAAATATTTTACTCACTCTGGAACTCTGACGGCTGCGATGCAAATGGCCGTTCAGCATATTTTGCAATGCCCGTATCAGGGTTTTACAAAACGGATGTATTTAGAAAGTAAAGTATGGGAGTTGATGGCATTACTGTTGGATGACGTGACGCAGGAGCAATCCTGTACAACGACCCGACCGACACTAAAACCTGAAGATGTAGAGCGGATTCATCAGGCCCGCAATATTTTATTGCAGCAGTTCGAAAATCCACCCTCATTGCTGGAGTTGGCCCGTCAGGTTGGACTAAATGATTGCACCTTGAAGCGAGGCTTCCGCCAGGTATTCGGTACAACAGCCTTTGGATTACTCCACGACTACCGCCTGGAACACGCTCGCCAGCTTCTAGACACCAGGGATTTCAATATTTCAGAGGTCGCCCGCTCTGTTGGTATTGCCAACCGCAGCTATTTTGCCAGTGCCTTCCGCAAGAAATTTGGCGTGTCTCCCAGAGAGTATTTGTCCAGCGATAGAAATTCCGCCTGATTCACGGCACTCTGGGATGGTGGGGCGATCGCCCCTGGAACCTAAACGATACATTCCCTTGCCGAATTTCCTGTGGCAGGAACGTTAACGTTCCTGCCACAGGAAATTCGGCAACAAGGTTTTGTTAATGAATGGTGCAGATTGGTCATCCTTGTAACCATTTCATCTTAAGAGCAAAAATTCCGTCTAGTGTTCAAACCATTCCGTTTAACGTTTATCCAGAAGGACGGCAAGTAGGGCACACCTGATAGGCTTCTTATTAGGAATTTATATCAATTGGTGTGTGGAGTTATGATGAATCGGTTGCAACTCCTGGTCTTGGTGACCAG
>JBIKWV010000551.1:0-4228 GCA_044356135.1 Elainellaceae cyanobacterium | reverse complement strand
TTTCTCGAAAATCATAGGGGTCAATGCTCAGTTTTGGTTATCTGATTATTGACTCTCCGGCAGCTTGTGGTCACACTAGCTGCCCTTCCTCCCAGATTTTGTCAAAAGTCCAGCTATTAGGAGCCTATCCGAAAACCCAAATTTTGGAGGGTGCGACGCTGGAGCGTCGCACCCTCCAAAATTTGGGTTTTCGGTTTTCGGAGAGGCGAGTCACAGGGTAGTTCAGGAGAAAGGCAACCAGGCCAGCGGTGACCAGAATGCTGATCAGCTCACTGAAATAGCTGAGCGTGTTGAGGGTCAACCAACCTGTGATCAAAATCAGTGTCCAGGTGATGAGCGATCGCTGTAGCGGCGTAAACAGGCCATCCATAGATGGAAGCAGACATCCTGCTGAAAGACTATTGACAGCCTGGCAGGGCAAATACCGGTTCGATATACGACTCAGGAGGGAGGGCGGGATGATTTCCTCCGATAGTGCAGTTCCGTCATGCCAGAGGACAGCGCCTTTGCCTGAATCAGCTCCAGCACCGTTTCGGGAACCGATGCAAACAGCGGGATCCCTACTCCCAGAATGACTGGAATCACCGTGATTATGAACTCATCCACCAATCCCCGCTGCATGAACAGAGAAATGATTTTCCCACCGCCCACCAGCCAGACCCGATGGTAGCCCTGCTGCTGAATCTCCATCAGCACATCGTCGAGGCTGGTTCTGATATGAATATCGGCTCGGTTCGTGGAGAGCGATCGCCGACTCAATATATAAGACGGCTTACCAGGATAGGGCCATTCCCCAAAAGTCAGCACCTGCTCGTAGGTGGCAGCCCCCATCACCAGCGCATCAACGGAATCGTAGAACTGAGTATAGCCATCGGGTAGTCCATCGCCCTCGGGTTCTGGCGCTGGTAACCAGTCCAGACTCCCGTCAGGTCGGGCGATATATCCGTCCAGACTGACGGCGATATAGAGGACAATCTGAGACATGGGGAAGCATTTTTGTGGGGTGGGCATCTTGCCCGCCCGGAATTGGGCGGGCAAGCCCGGTAGGATGGGCAAAGCGAAGTGTGCCCATCACTCGAAGCGTTGATGATGGGCACGGACAGTCGTCCTTTGCCCATCCTATCTTGGCTAGATTAAGCATTCTCAAGCAATATCCGGCGGCACAGGGGTTCCCTGTTGCAGGTGGAGCTGCAAGATCGCGTACAGGTTCTCGCGGCTGACCTCGGTGGCGATGTTAAAGTTACCGGGTTCCTCAAAGAAAATCAGGCTGTCGATGTGGGGCATGGCCACCATCTGAAACAGGATATGGGTGACGGGGGTGGGTAGGGCAACCACCTGCGGATCTTTGGCAGATGGATCGCTGGTGGCATCTTTCAGGGCAGAATAGGCATAGATGACATTTTTCTGAGTGTCGGGCTGATCCCGGTTGCTCAGCGTGGTCATCATCCAGCCCTCCTCCAGGGTTTGCAGAATGTAGTAGTCGGCGTGGCGAAGCTGTTCTGCGATAAACCGGAGGGCGGGGGCGATCGCTCCTACCGCGTCGGGAGTGACCCCATCCTGGGGTGCGTGTTGAATCAGGTCTTGAAGCTGTTCGTCCAGGTTCATAATCGGGCGGCAGGGCTAGTTTCTTCCTCAGTCTAGTTCAGATAACGGTACCGCAATTTAGTGAATTTCTGGTAAAGCGATGCCAGTTTTCCCTGAAAGCATCCGTTCGGGCGAGAAAGCGGTGAAACGGCGACAAAGCATCTACCGAAGGTTGCGATTCAAATTCGGTGTGTTAGTTTTGTAACGACGAAAATCCGTCAGGGAGAAGCTACAGAAGGGTGGAGGCGATCTATCAGCTAATTTTTGGTGAGCTGAAGCAGCTCACGCGCGCGTCTGAGCGGAACTGTCGGGAGGTCTCAACCCGACTGGCGGAGGAAGTCCACCGCATCTGTTCAGAGAGTCAGCGCATTCAAGCGTCCGGCGATGTCGGTGCCTGGTTCAACACACTGGCACGACACCGCATCAAGCAGTGTTTGAAGTATTACCAGTTGGGGTCTCGACGGGGGCGAGTGGAACTCCACAGCACCCTGAGCGCGGTAGTGTATCGCTACATTACGCCGCCCCAGGTACAGTCTAGCTACCAGGCAAGGCTGACGCTGATTGAGGATTTTCTGCAGGGCTTCTACATCGAAGCGCTGAATGCCTTCCGTCGGGAGAATAACCTGCCCCCAACCTACCGTCCCCGTAGTTTGTTAGAACTGGCGGAGTACATGTCCTTTACCGAGCGCTACGGGAAGCGAAGAATTCCCCTGCCCGGTCGCCGTAATCAGCAGTTGATTATCCTGAGGGCACAGACTTTCTCGCAGCAGCAGCCCCCTGAAACCACGGTGGACATCGAGCAGGCGGCAGAAGGCGCATCGGGTGAGGCCGACCAGCCACGCAATAGCGCCCCCCTGCAACAGGTGCGGGAACAGATGGTGGCCCAGGAGCCAGAACCCGCTGAGGATGCCCTGCGGCAGACAGTGGTCAAGGAGTTGATGAGCTACCTGGAAGAGCGGCAGCAGCAGGACTGCGCCGACTACTTTGCCCTGCGGCTCCAGGATCTGCCTGCAAACGAGATCGAGTCGATTCTGGGACTCAATGCCCGCCAGCGGGATTACCTCCAGCAGCGATTTAAGTATCACCTGATCCGATTTGCCCTGTCTCACCACTGGGAACTGGTGCATCAGTGGCTGGAGGCCGACCTGGAGCGAAATTTTGGCCTGACGCCACAGCAGTGGGTCGTCTTCCAGAACAAGCTGACACGACAGCAGTCTGAGCTACTGCGGCTGAAGCGGGCAGGGGCAACGGAGGCAGCGATCGCCCAGTCAATTGGCTGCACTTTAAACCAATTGCAGAAGCAATGGACTAAACTGCTGGAACAAGCCTGGGAAATAAGAAACAATTTAATGTCCGGAGCGGGGGTGGCCACCGATGAATAGTGATTCGGAAGCTGATCGAATACTGGCTTGGTTGTTCAATCAAATTGTCCCGAATGCTGCCACACCATCAGGGCAGACAGGTCAGGGAACCGCACCGCAGGCATCGGGAACCTCACACACGCAGTTAAATCCGCCAGATCCACTCGACTCCGAAGAGGCCGGACCACCCATTGGCCGCTTCCAGGAGTTGACGGCTTTTTCGTTTCAAAACACTCAACGCTCAAAACCAGGAGATACCGTTACTGTGGAAGACCGTTTTCATGCCCTATTAAAGCGGCGGTTGCAGGCCGAGATTGAACGCAACCCGCCTCTTTTTCCCTGGGAATCGGAACTTCTAGACTATGAAGCCGATGCCCCTGAGCTGGTTCCGAACGTGGTGTGGGCCACTCAACTGCGATCGCTCAATCTCCCCGTCACGCTCCCCGAATCGGTTCTGAAGGAACTGTTCGAGAAGTGCCAGTCCCTGGTTCAGTCCTCCCTGAAGGAGGGCGCAAGGCTGGTGCAGGCAGTCGAAAGCCTGTTTCCAGGACAGTCGCAAGCACTGAACAGTCTGGCGGGCTATGTGATGGCGGCTCCCGCGCGGTCGGGTGCAGCCCTTAGCGCTCCAGAAGGAATGCCAAAGGATTACGAAGCGGCCAACCCCGCCCAGCAGATGGCTCTGTCGCTGATGGCGGCCCGGGAAATTCTGCACTCGCTATCGCTGCCTGTCTCCAAGCAGGAACCCAGCGTCGAGCGGGAATGGCAGACCGAATCTGGCTCCCTCACCCTGAAAGCTGAGATCGTGGGTGACGCCCTGCGCGTCCGGGGAATGATCCCCTGCGGTGGTCGGCTACAGTTGCAGGGCGGGGATGTTGAATCCACTGCCCATCGCCCAACGGCAGGCGTCCTCAGCGTCGAGCTGTGCGAAGTGGCCCCCAATCGGGTGTACACACTGGAAGTACAGTTTGAAGATGAGTCGATTCTGATGTTTGCGGTGCAAACATCAGAGATCTAAGCAAGCGTTGTACACTTCACCTTGAAGTCTCACAAGCGATGCCTCCCGCTGAGCGGGAGGCATCGCTTGTGAGACCTTAAACATGAAGACCCGCCGTGCGGGTCTTCCACTGAAGGTGTTGCTTAATTCACTGGACTTTTGACTATTTTTCCTGTGATGCCGCGAAACACCCTCTGAGAGGGTGTTTCGTGGCATATTCAATTTAGCGCCGATTTTTCCCGAAACGCTGCCTGCGTCAGCGTTTCGGGAAAAATCGGCGCGATTTTGT
>JBIKWV010000549.1:0-4229 GCA_044356135.1 Elainellaceae cyanobacterium | reverse complement strand
CCCTGTAATCAATCGATATTGTTTTCCATCTATTGCACTTTTCGATGGGGTAAGGTACGGGGGGCAGGGGTGGAACCCCTGCGTGGGGGCACTGCCCCCACACCCCGTACCTCACCCGAGTGAAAACCGCTATAAGTAAGTGGGCGTGGAAAAAGTCGAAACCCAAAAAGCTATTCTGCCTACGCAGCGGGCAGAATAGCTTTTTGGGTTTCAATCTTAATCGCGCCTATCTACTTGCTTCTAATGAGATTGTGTAAGGATACTTCAATTGCGCTTTTTGAAAATGCTGCAAACAGAGCTTGTGAAACTCCGTATCAGATTCAGGGTAGATCGGATCAAAAAACATCCAATCCAGGGTCAGACCAACTTTACCCTGGCTTATCGACAGCCTGGTACAATCCAGATAACGCCATAGGTTTTCGGCTTGAATGGCTCATTAAAAGATTGACCATGAAGCTGGATTTGGTGCTCAATCAGTTTCCAAACTGCCCAGTTTCGAGAAGGTTCTGGTAGCAGCCAACTTCTATCTGAGAGAATTTGTTGGCAATTGACAAAGGACAATTGCTCGTCTGTTTCTTGATAAACTTCGCGTGCCTGGAAACAATGCCAGAAGGATTCATCCTGTGATTTCTGAGCTAAAAATGCAATCAAGATAGAATCGTCGTATCCAGAGATTGCCCGGCGGCTGTGGCAACCCGAAAAAATTGTGCCAGAGTCGGTGTGTGCGATCGCCAATGTATATCCATCGATCAGAACAAACTTTTGATCCGACATTATCAATGGCAATTACGAGGGCCTTTAATTACGGTTGTTTGAGGGATGGCATCACAGCGAACCCCAGGAGAACCAAATCCGCTGTACTGGTCAAAGCTTTGCCCAACCTGCAAATCTACTGGGAGTCTGGCGATGCTGGTTTTATACAGAAAGAGACCCCCTTCAACAATCATTTGGTTGGGCAATTCTGTAATGTAGGTACCGCTAATGGTTAAATTTCCTTGAATGGTGAGGCGATCGGGCAGTCGATTGATGTTTCCTTCAATTGTGATGCTGCGTTTGATCATGCAACGCCCTTGCTCTTCGATCGCCCCAAATCGTTGCAAACTCTTGCATGTAGCAGGTGGTTTCGGCAACAAGAAATAAAGCACAACAGCGACCCCGGCAAGTAAAAAGAAAGTTGTACGTGGTTTTAATTTAGAAAACATCGGCAGCTTTTGGAATATAAACTATAATTTTGCTAAACACTGCCTACCCTCCGGCTTCATGATTTTGATACTTTAGAGGATCGCCGACGTTGCCAGAGCATCCAACCCACAATTATCATTCCAACTATGGAAAAGATAATCCAGTAAAGGAGATGGGGTGAGCGATTAACAAATGCGATCCGTAAATCGGTCGAGGTTATCGATTGCACATGATACGTATCTTCAATTTGTTGACCAAAATAGAAGAGCGGTAAATCGAATGGAGATTCGATCGTTGGATCTGCTTCAATAAAGGTTTTCCCTAATGCTTGAGTTTTCGTATCTGACAAAACAGTCCCCGCAGTACTGAATTCTAAATCATTTGGATTCACTTCTGATTTGGCGATCGCAACGATTGTTGTTATAGGACGGTACCCAGATACTGAAAGACATTGATTCGCCTGAAATAAAACATAGGGTGAGTGAGGCAAATTAGGATTGATTGAGCCAATTTTGGCAAAGAACAAATAACTAGGATACTGTTCTATATTGGCTAACTTCAAACAGTAAGTGAAGTTCCGCGTGTGTCCAAGTTCCATTGGAAGGTTGGCAATGAAAACAGAAAACTGTTGATCCGAGAATGGGTTCTTAGATCTTAAACTTAGCACAAGACAACCGATTTTTCAAAAACTGAGTGTTCGACAAAACTCATCGACAGTAAAAATACACTGTGAGGCGATTGAACTCTAGGACCTTATCACTTCATAGTGAATTTGATATTTTCTCCAATTTCTGCCAGTTTTTGGTCGCTGCTGTTGTATGCTTCAACCGCCAACGATAACTTTCACTTGTCAGTGTTTTGTCAACTAAAAAAGAAGTACCATCCACTCGCTCGTTAATTTACAGCGCTTTGCGCTGAACTATAGCGGTTCCCACTCCTATGGGGTACAGAGGGGGTGTGGGGGCGGTGCCCCCACGCAGGGGTTTCACCCCTGCACCCCGCACCTCACCCGAGTGAGAAGCGCTATAAAACCAAACTTTGTACCAGATGCACTTGCAAAGTGCCGTAGTTATCCACAGTACTGGAATCTTCTGGATAAACATTGAGCTTGTAGTAAGCGGCATCGGGATAGGCATCCCAACTCAATCTCAGATTTTGCCCAATGACCTGAGAACCAGCAGCCGGGTTGACGAGTTTGAGGTCACTCTTAAACAGATTAATGGAGCTAACCGAGAGGATATTATCGGCAGTCACGTGCTGACTGTTGTATAAAACTTGCCCCCGCACATTGCCTTTACCCTCAGCAGGCTTAGCTGCTACAACCTGGATACCTGGAGTGCTGGGAGCGGTGGTGTCTGGACTGGGAGAACTAGCCGATTGCGGTTCTGCATCACTGCTATTCCTTGCACTACCATCCGTGTTGCTGCTACAACTGCTTAAGGACATCATTGCTGCAACACAGACACACGCAACGAGCCGCTGAAAGGACATCGTAAAGGGGGACTTCCTCATAAGATTGAGCAAGAAAACAGGTTAGAGTGCTTTGAGAAAGCGTAAATCGACGCGAGCGCCTCCACAATACTCACTATACCCACTGATCCTGATTTTCTACCACAACTTCATAATCTGGTCTGCTGCTCATAAAATAAACGGCATGGCTTAATCCAAAAATTATCATTGGATTAAGCCATGCAAAAAAAACAATGATTGAGGAGGCACTTGGTATTGAGCATTCGATTCTTCAAAAGTAAACGTCTTTTCGTATTCATGGCAATCGCCCTCGGGATTTCTGGGGTCGCAATCACTGCATCAAATGCTGGCTGGGGTGCAACCCGGAGTCATTACCGCCCTTACAATTTTGACCAGGACCCCTGGTTGGTTGGTTTTCGTCAACGTTATCAGGTCGCTCAGGCACAAAATGAAAGGTGGGTTCTAGATCCCGTTGCGATCGCTCTGAGAGTTGCAGGTTACCCCAACAGTGATGGTACAAACCCCAGCGAAATTCATATTTCCTATCGCAACCCAACTCAAATGACAGCGGTGATTCGAGGTGTTAACCTGATGGATGATTCGGTGTCAGCCAAGGAAGTTCGAGTTGATTTAATCTATCGCTCAGGACGCTGGGAGATCGAATGGGCAGGAGGGCGTTGGAAATGCCAACGGGAGCTAATCTTTGTTCCAGGTTGGCAAACTTCTCTTTGCTCATAATCAATTCGTTCAACAGGCTTCCGCTCTAAGGCGGGACGATTTGCGCGGGAGCGTGCATCGCGCCTTCTCGCCTTAAATGAAAAGCTGCTCAACAGAAAGCCATGTTCAATAGTTCTTCAAGTAATTACGATCTGATTTATGAGGGAATTGGAGAAATCCCCCGTCTTGATTACAACTGTGCAATGTTACTACTTCCACCTCAACCAAATGCTCAACAACTCAAACTCGAACAGATCATTGAACGTCGCCTTTCTCGTATTGAACAAGGAAGTGTCTATTTGAAGATGAAGATTCAACCCAGTGATGTGAATGGAATTATCGTCAGGAATCAATATAGTAATGCAGAAAATCTTTCATCTTACTACTTAAATGATATTGTAAAAGGAATTTATGAATACCTCGTGCTGGGGATCAGATGGGGAGAGATACCTCATTCCGTCCCCTACACTGGTGTGGAGATCATTCTGATAGATGCTGAAATGAGTTGGGATATCAAACAATGGTGGATTACAACTGTGACGAAAATTGCTTTCAAAGAAGTCCTCGATCCAGTTGAGCAGCAGATGAGGACTGAATCTTAAAAATCGAAAAATTATGCTAGTGCAGTCAGGGATGTCTTCAGTTGCTCAATCAGTTTTCTCATTTTGAGATAATCCAGAAACTGTCGTTTCTGCTGAAATAGCGTTACTGCGGACTGGAGGCTGGCAATCGCCTTCCCCTTTTCACCCAACTGATGGTGCAGCAATCCCTGGTTGATATATGCCTGAGCGTACTGGGGGTCAAGGGCAATGACCTGAGTAAAGTCATCCAGCGCAGCCGTGAGATTCCCCTGCTGGTGA
>JBIKWV010000550.1:0-4229 GCA_044356135.1 Elainellaceae cyanobacterium | reverse complement strand
GTGCTTACAGTGCCCGAAAGATGAACGGGTAGCGATAGGTCTGTTCAGGGTTCTTCAGGCTGGACAGGATGGCCAGCACGGGCATCGTCCAGTGGTAGACAAGCAGCACAGGCAGCAGGAACCAGCCAATCAATACCCAGCACAGGAGACCGACGATCAGGCCGTACAGCCAGACGTTGAGATGGAAGTTCAGTGCTTCTTTGGCGGTCTCTTTCACCACTTCGTCGTCGGAAATCATGAGAATCGCCAGGGGGATACCCGCTGAGAAAATCAGCGTACTCAAGAAGATGGACCCGTGCGATAAACATGACAGCAGTTTGCGTTTGTCAGAATTGTAGGTGGTTTGCATCCCGCGTTCTCCTAAACTCGTTGATGGTTCCTTTTGCTCACATGATTATCCTATCTGGAACTTCACTGGCTGCCCCAGGCAGTTAACCGTACTTTTTGAGTCGTATTTATGCCCAAGTTTGTAAGGTTTCGGCGCAGCGCTGTTCGTGGAGGATTGCTGCTGGCGATCGCCCTCCTCTCTCTCTCCACCGTCCTGCACCAGCCTGCCCAGAGTTTTCCTTTTCCGTTCCGCTTTCCATTTCTAAGACCCCAGACTGTTGAGAGCGTCCACCTGCTGCTGGGCAATCCCAGCGAAGCCGTCCCCGATGTCAACACGCCCGACAATTTTCTGATCGCCCGCCCCCAGTACGCCCTCTCCTATAACCGTGACAAAGGCATAGCCAACTGGGTGAGCTGGCAGCTCAATCGCTCCTGGCTGGGCACTCTGCCACGGGGGCAGTTTGCCCCCGATACGTCACTCCCTTCAGGCTGGTACCAGGTGACGCCTGCCGACTATACAGGCAGTGGGTTTGACCGGGGGCATCTGGTGCCCGCCAGCGATCGCGATCGCACCCAACAGGATGTCCGCTCGGTTTTCCTGATGACGAACATCCTGCCTCAGGCTCCCGATAACAACCAGGGGCCGTGGGAAAAACTGGAGAGCTACTGCCGGGACCTGGTGCGGCAGGGCAAGGAACTGTATATCATCGCAGGTTGGGCGGGGACAGGAGGGATCGGCTCCAGAGGCCGTAAGTACGAGCTGAACCGGGCACCTGTTGCAGTCCCTGCTAAAACCTGGAAGGTGATTCTGGTGCTGGATCGACCCGGATTAGGGGTGCAGGATATTACAGCGGATGCGCGGGCGATCGCCGTTATCATGCCGAATGCCCAGGGGATTAAGGAGCGTAGCTGGCAGGATTTTCGGGTGTCTGTCAAAGATGTGGAACTGCTGACGGGGTACGATTTCTTCTCCACATTGTCGCCGAATCTACAAGGTACCCTGGAGAATCGGGTCGATGAACGATAGTTGCGAATTCAGAAGCCGTGCGGCAAAGCCGCACGGCTTCTGAATTCGCGTCAGGTGTTTTAGACGAAAATGAAGTCCTGGTTGGAGATGGTGATGTTATCCTTCAGGATTGCGATGCGATCGCGCGTTCCTCCCCCGTTGGTGAAGTAAATTTCTGTATCCAGGGCAGCGCCACCAATGCCCGCGACGCTCTTAACTTCCAGACTGATATTGCCAGAACTACCGTTTATTTCGATAAAGTCGGTCAGGTGATTCCAGTCATGAATCACGGCATAGCCATCACCGGGTTCAAAGTAGGAAGTCCCCCAGGTACCACCGAGAATAAATGTGTCTGCTCCGGCACTGCCGTAGAGGTTGTCGAATTGGGAAACAGCACTTGCGGCATTCCCAAATCCATTGATGCGGTCATTCCCATTTCCGCCGACCAGTGTATCGTTGCCCAGTTGGCCAACCAGAATATCGGCCTGGTCACCGCCACTCAGATAGTCGTTCCCGTTTCCACCCCACAGATAGTCAACGCCATTTCCGCCATACAGACTGTCATGGTCGTCACCGCCACTCAGGAAGTCGATTCCTTCGCCACCCATTAACTCATCGTTTCCAGCCTCACCGATTAAGGTATCGTCACCATTGTCACCAAAAAGTAGATCGTTGTCGGCACCACCATATAAAACATCGGCTTCGGTACCACCGTATAACGTATCGTTGCCCGTACCGCCGTAGAGCTTATCTTTACCGCTGCCACCACTCAGGTAATCATCGCCAATTTCATCGTGCGGGCCGCTGAACCCCAGCGTATCATCCCCATCTCCTCCGTAAAGAGTATCATTGTCCCAACTACCAATCAGCACATCGTTACCGAGACCCCCATAAATAGTGTCATTACCATAGCTACCAAAAATTTGATCGTGACCGCCCAGAGCGTATATCAGATCATCATTAGACGTATCAAAGAAGATATTGTCATTATTGTCCAGAGTGATAGACATTGTTCTGCTTCTCCTGCAAAATCGGGTGTCAATAGATTACGATTCGTGAATCCATCTTTAGAGAATGTCGCTTGCATCATCGACGTTGTTGCCACAGTTACTTCAATGGAATACCGTCTGACGATGGGAAGGTACTAAGTTTTCATCCACATCTCTAACTTAGTGCTCAAGTTTGTAACTGTCGTTACCGAAAATGTCAGGACTTTGAAGACCGACAAAGTACTACCCAGGTGTAATAGAATGTCTGGAAATGTCAGGTGAGTGCGGAGTCAAACGCATCTATGGAGCTTGAACAGGCGCTGAAGCTTGCGAGTGATCTGCTGGTTAATCATGCGCTTCGCCCGTTGACGGATGTTGAAACCCTGATTTTGCGCGGAGCCTGGGAGCAACAGACCTACGAGGCGATCGCCGAACAGACGGGCTACTCCAGTAGCTACCTGCGAAAAGATGTGGGTCCCAAACTGTGGCGCGATCTCTCCATCGTTCTGGGAGAACCCGTGAGCAAGGCGAATTTCAAATCAGCTCTGGATCGGCAGTGGAACCAGAAGCGTGCTGTAGCAACATCTGCTGTTTTGTCCCTTATCCGGGAAGGTTACCCGCGCTGCAATACTGATTGGGGGGAAGCGATCGATGTGTCGGTCTTTTTGGGGCGATCGCAGGAACAGGAAACTTTAAGCCAATGGATCATTGCCAATCGCTGTCGCTTCATTCTGCTCCTGGGGATGGGGGGAATTGGCAAAACTGCCCTCTCCGTCAAAGTGGGCCAGAATGTCCAGTCTGACTTCGAGTTCGTCATCTGGCGCAGTCTACGCAATGCTCCCCCCGCGCTGGATCTCTTCATCGATCTGCTCAAGTTCCTGACACAGCAACCGGATCTGGAAGCACCTAACACCGTAGATGCGGCCATTTCACAGTTGCTCCAGTGTCTGCGAAACCACCGCTGCCTGCTGATTCTGGATAATGCGGAAGCGATCTTGCAGGCGGGCGATCGCCAGAGCAACTATAGACCCGGTTATGAGGGCTACGGGCAACTGTTTCGTCAGGTGGGTGAAACGTCGCACCAGAGCTGTCTCATGGTCACCAGTCGAGAAAAACCGCGTGGTCTGGTTCCCAAAGTAGGAATGAGTTTGCCTGTGCGATCGCTCACGATTAAAGGTTTGTCTTATATCGAAGGGAGAGATCTCATCAGCAGTACGGGGCAGTTTACAGGCGATTTAGTTGCATGGCAGCTCATCATTGAGCGCTATGCAGGCAATCCACTAGCGCTCAAGATTGCTGCATCGTTCATCCAATCGGTCTGTAACGGAGACTTATATGAGTTCTTAGCGATTTTAGGACGTTCTTCTTTCATTTTTGATGACATTCGGGAACTTCTGGATCACCAATTTCAGCGTTTGAGCGTCCAGGAACAGGAGGTGATGCGGTGGCTTGCCATCAAGCGGGAGCCGGTGAGCCTGCTGGAACTGCGGGAGGATCTGGTGCATCCCTTGCCTCCCAACGAGTTGCTCCAGGTGTTTGCGGCACTCCAGAGCCGATCGCTGATTGAGAAGATAGATACGCTGTTTACGCAGCAGCCAGTGGTGATGGAATATGTCACAGGTTGCTTGATTGAACAGATTGGTGAACAGCTTTGTAATTGGCAGGAGGGGGATGCAACCACCGATCAGCGACTATTTCAGCAATATGCGCTGATCCAGGTGCAGGCAAAGGATTACGTCAGGGATGTTCAGATCCGGTTAATCCTGCAACCGATTCTGGAACGTCTGATGACCCGGGTTGGCACCGTTGGTGGGATTGAACAGCACCTGCAACGGATGATTCAGACCCTGCGGGCCAGCCCTGTTCACGCCAGGGGCTATACAGCCGGAAATATTGTGAATTTGCTG
>JBIKWV010000548.1:0-4231 GCA_044356135.1 Elainellaceae cyanobacterium | reverse complement strand
ATTCAAAGTGTCAAGAGTGCAGCAGGCGTCCATCAACAGGTTGGCTTTGATGGCGGCAAACTGTTGACAGGACGCAAACGATTTCTAACAGTGGATACCTTGGGACTGGTGTTGCGGGTGTTCGTGAGTGCTGCAAGCCTGGGAGAACGCGAAGGGGGAAAACAGGTTCTCAAACGAGTCAAACACATGGGGAAGAAGGTTTGCCGCTTAACTACCCTCTGGGTAGACGGAGGGTTCGATGGCGCACCCTTTTTGATGTGGGTGATGGATGTTTGTCGTTGGATTGTGCAAGTTGTACTGCGACCTGAGCAAACCAAAGGCTTTACGTTGCTCAAAAAGAGATGGGTGGTCGAACGAACTTTTGGTTGGCTGATGGGATGCAGGCGCTTAGTCAGAGACTATGAATTATTGCCAGAGACATCGGAGGCCTTGATCTACCTTGCCATGATCCGCATCATGGTCAGGCGGTTGGCATAAAATTTGACACCTCAAATCTTTTCAAACACCCTCTAAAGCCGCAAGCGTTGTACTTCGATGGAATTTCTCTCGCATCTGCTGCCACTCCAGGGTCATTGGAGTGACTGTTTCATCGGTCGCTATCTAGAGGTAGTTTTTGTTATTCGGGGCAGACCTGTTCGGGTTTGCCCTTTTTTGTCCGCTTCCTCTATTCTCGCTAATTCCTCAAATCCTCTCCCCTAACCAATAGATGCGCTCAAATGAGGGCATATAGCTGGAGTTGTGGGTGGTAATTCGTAGAGACGTTCCGGCAAAACTTCCCTGCGAGTGAGATAAGATTTTTACAAAAAGAAAAGATTTTGTTTCTTTCACAGATGATATATTCACTTTGGCAAGTTCTGAAGGTCTTTTCCCTGACTACTGCTATTGAGTTTGAATTCCTGTATGTGCTCATTCTTCCAGTATGTCTACCACAGTCCTACATTATCTCGCCGTTCTGCTGTTAGGTGGTATCTTAGGCAACCTGTTAACCTTGGGGGTTAATCATCTTCGTTCACAACGGGTAGCCGGGAAAGAAGGGTTACATGCCAAAATCAGGCGATTAATTGAAGCCAACCTGATCGGGGTATATATTGCTGATTTTGGCGGCAGAATTTATGAATCGAATGATGCCTTCCTGGAAATGGTGGGCTATACGCGGGAAGAGTTGTATGCGGGTCAGATGAATTGGATAGAGATGACCCCTTCCCGTTATATATCCGCAGATCGCCATGCCATTGACGAGCAAGAAGCGACCGGAGTCTGTGTTCCTTTTGAGAAAGAGTATTATCGCAAGGATGGTAATGCTGTCCCCGTTTTATTTGGTTGTGCCGTTTTTGATAAGGAACTACAACGCTCTATCGGTTTTGTTGTAGATCTGAGTAAACAAAAGGAAGCAGAGGCTGCTCTTCGAAAGAGTGAAGCCAAATTCAGACGATTTGTCGAATCTAACTTGATCGGGGTGACGGAGAGCAACCTGAATGGAGTGTATGTTGAAGCGAACGATGCGTTCTTGAATATGGTGGGGTATACTCGCGAAGATCTTTATGCAGGTCGGCTGAACTGGCGAGAGATGACCCCACCGGAATACGTGCAACTCGACAATCAAGTTGCAGCCGATTTAAGAACAAAGGGCACCTGTCCTCCGTTTGAGAAGGAGCACTATCATAAAGACGGAAGCCGAGTGCCTATTCTTCTGGGGCATGTGGTTTTTGATCGGGAAGAAAAGAGTACCATTGGCTTTATTTTGGATTTGACCGATCGCAAGCAGGCGGAACTAGCTTCAGTACTGGAGGAACGCAACCGCATTGCGCGAGATATTCACGATACGTTAGCGCAATCGTTTACCAGTATCCTGGTGCATCTAGAGGTGGCTTCCCGAAAACTGGATACCCAGGACATCTCGCTGGTGCGGAACTGTTTGCAAACCAGCTACGAATTAGCTCAGACAGGGTTGGCGGAAGCTCGACGCTCAGTGGCCTCTTTGCGACCTCAATATCTGGAACAGAAGGATCTCTATGCAGCCCTCTGTCTGCTAGCAAAGTCAATGTTTGCTCATAGGGATACGAAACTGGTTTGCACCTGCGAGGGCGAGCGTTATCTTCTACAGCCCGCCCTTGAGGAACATCTATTGCGGATCGGACAGGAAGCATTGATGAACGCCTCTAAGTATGCAGAGGCGCTTGAAATTCAACTGATCATCAGGTACGAACCTACTCAATGTGTTTTGCAGGTCAAAGATAACGGAAAAGGGTTTAACTGGAGTGAGCAGAAAACTCGTCATGGATCGGACAGTGGTGGTTTTGGACTGTTAGGGATGCAAGAGCGGGTAGATCGCATGGGTGCTAAGCTAGCCATTCAAACAGCTCCAGGACAGGGAACAAATATTCAAGTGTGGGTAGATCGGGAGGAAGCAACCGATGCACGCAACTAAAGAAAAGATTCGCGTGTTGCTGGCTGATGACCATCCCATCTTGGGAAAAGGAGTAGCGATGCTGCTGCAATGTGAACCAGATATCACTGTTGTTGCCCAGGCTCAAAATGGTCGAGAGGCGATCGCCCTATATCGGCAACACCAACCCGATATCACCTTGATGGATTTGCGGATGCCTGAGGTCAGTGGCTTAGAAGCCATTACTGCTATTCGTTTCGAGTTTCCTCAAGCCAAGATCATTGTGCTTACAACCTACGATGGCGATGAAGATATTTACCGCGGCTTGCAAGCTGGGGCCAAAGGATATCTGCTGAAGGGTTCTCAATTAGATGAACTGCTGTTTGCTATTCGCACTGTTCACAACGACCGTCCCTTTATTCCCCCCCAGGTTGGGGCTAAATTGGCACAACGGATGGCAATGCCAGAACTGAGCGATCGCGAGTTAGAAGTACTGCAATGGATTGCAAAGGGACAAACTAATCCCCAAATTAGTGCAGAACTAAATATTGCAGAAAGCACGGTGCGATTTCATATCAATAATATTCTAAGTAAATTGGGTGTGAGCGATCGAACTCAAGCCGTAATTGTGGCTCTGAATCGCGGCATTGTTCGTCTAAAGGGCGATCAGTGAGAAACTTTTTCGGCGTTGCTGAACAGGACTATGATTCACTGAGGAACAGGTACATCACCAAACTTGAGATAGTGCAGTAACAATCGGATCGAGTTCTTTAGTGAATGGTTTCCACTATTCTTGATGTTTGTTACTTCACGCCCTTTTCTCTCATCGATTGCACCCATCGAACAGCCGTGCATCTGTACTGATGCAAGATGTAAGGGGCTTGCCAAGAAATAGAATACCAGTCATTCTGGGGTAAACGGGAAAAGTGCGCCGCATGAGACCTCGTCCTCCTAGCGTAGAACCACCGCAACCAATGTTGAGCGAAGCCGTCAAAGCAACGCTGAAAGATGCAGCTCAAAAGCTGACAGGCAGTTGCAAGCGAGACTTTATGGCGAAGGTTGCTGAGGACTACTTTGAGGGGTCTGCCCGCAAAGCGGAAACAGTGATGGGATGGAATCGCCAGAGAGTACAACTGGGTCTGCATGAGCGCCGAACTGGCATCGTGTGTGTGGATAATTATCGTGCCCGTGGTCGGCATAAAAGTGAGGAAAACCAGCCGCAGTTGGAAGCCGATATTCGCTCATTGGTAGACCGACAAGCTCAAGCTGACCCGAAATTTCAATCCACGTTTGTTTATGCCCGCATCAGCGCCCGTGCGGTTCGAGCCGCCCTGATTGATCAGATGAGCTACAACGCGGCTGAATTGCCGAATCGCCAAACGATTGGCAACATTTTGAATCGCTTAGGATATCGCCTAAAAAAACACAAAAAACCAAACCTCTGAAGAAAATACCCGAAACCGATGCGATCTTCGAGAATGTATGGGCAGCTAATCAACAAACCGACGCTGATGCCAACACACTTTGCTTATCGATTGATAGCAAAGCGAAAGTTAAGATAGGCAACTTCTCGCGTGGCGGCAAAGACCGACGCCTCCAGCCCTTGCAAGCCGATGATCATGATAGTGAATGGTCAGCGGTTTTGGTTCCTTTTGGGATTCTCAATACTGCAACCGACCAACTCTCGATTTACTTTGGACAGTCTGCCGAAACCAGTGATTTCATCGTCGATTGTTTAACTCATTCCATTTTTGAGTGAGAGGGCGGCTTCGCCGCCCTCTCACTCAAAAATGGAATGATTATTTACCGAGAAGTCCCTTACTGACTGGACTGTTGACTAAATTG
>JBIKWV010000547.1:0-4237 GCA_044356135.1 Elainellaceae cyanobacterium | reverse complement strand
AGAATTGCACACCAACCCCAACTGATGCTCTTCCACATAGGTATCCAGATACCGCCCCAGCCGGATCCCAATGGCTCCGTGCTCCAGACTGGGCATGTACTCTAACTCCTCATCGGGTAGGGATTGGGCGACTTCCAGAGACATACGAGTAACGCTGGTTTTGTTTCCCTTAGTGTAGCCCGGATTGCCTTGCACCCTGAAGTCCAGTGTAGTAGAGCCATCGGTTACAGAAGATGCCCCAGAGCGATCGGACTCGACTGCTGCTGCAGTGCCGTTGATTTGGTGCTGGTTACCTGCCCCTTTTGCGTTCACCGTGTCTGAGGGACGCGATCGCCCGTATCAGCCCAGCGATCGCATTGATTACCTCATCCATATTGCCCAGCAGCGCAGTCATCAACAGAATCCAGACTAGCGGGTTGTTGGGGTCAAGCGGGAACTGGGGAGGTTCCGGGTTGGGAAGGGAAGGGGCGATCGTCATTGTGGGTTGGGTTTCGATTGGATTCATCATTTGTATTACCTTTCAAACTTGATGAATTCATCCTATGGGTGCCCACTTCGACGGAAGTTCCCCGAAAGTTGACAGAGGTAGAAAAATTAGTACACATAAGGTAGAGAGTTGGTAGATAGCCCGCCCCCGATGGAATGGAAAACGTTTCTAGAAGAGATGAGCGATCGCCTGCGGCTAACCCCAGAGCAGCGTGAGGTCTTTGTGGCGCGGTTGGCGGACGAAAACATACGGGCAAGTGAGGCAAAGATTGCGGTTGCGCTTAACCTGAGCGAGGCTGCCGTCAAAAAGCACATGAATGCGATTTATGAGGAAGCGGGTAGAGTCTTCTCAGCGATCGCAGAGATGAAGGGGCGCGGAAAGTTGAAGGAGTTGCGGGCCTGTCTGAAGCAGGAGTGGAGAAACGCCCCCCTGCCCCCCCAATTCTGGGGGGAACCGAACCAAGGGGAATCGATTCAGGAGGCACCGAACCAATCGGTTGGTTCTCAAAGTCCCCCAATTCTGGGGGATATAGGGGGCGCAAAACCTCTGCGATCGACTCCCAAATCCCCCCTCAAACCCGGTGCGCCGTTTCCTAGAGTGCGATTGCCGGATAACTTTGTGGAACGTCCGCAGGCGTTGCAGGCGGTGAAGGACAAGCTGCTGGTGGAGAGTGACCAGACGCTGGTGGTAAGTGCGATCTCTGGACTGGGAGGATTGGGCAAGTCGGTGCTGGCAACGACAATAGTGCTGGACTTGGAAGTGCAGGCACGATTTCCAGATGGCATTTTGTGGGTGACGCTGGGGCAGAAGCCTGATTTGCAGACGCTGTTGGGCGATTGGATTCGGGAGCTGGATAAATCCAGGGAGGCATTCAGCGCCAAGACGCTGGAGTCGGCCTCGCGATATCTCGATAGTCTGCTGGCAGAGCGAGAAATGTTGCTGGTAGTGGATGATGTCTGGAATGCCGACCATGCGGAGTGGTTTCGAGTTGGGGGTGCAGGCTGTCGGGTGCTGGTCACAACGCGGGAGGCGCAGATTGAGGGGGCGGAGTATCACGAATTGGATTTGATGACGGAGGATGAGGCAATAGACCTCGTACAGCAGAAATTAAAACAGAAGTGGCGACCGGAGCAGGAAGCAGAGGTTAAAGCGTTTGCAAAAGTGCTGGGATACTTACCGTTGGCGCTGGACCTGGCAGCGAATCAGGTGCGGGATGGATTGAGCTGGGCGGAACTGCGAACGGAATTTGAGGCGGAACGGCGATCGGTGGCGTTGGGGACGGGAAGACGATCGCGGGCGTTAGAACTGTTAGATTCGTCGGAAGCATGGGAGCATCTGGAGGAGGAAAAGCAGCGCAAGTACAGTTTGCAGGCTTGTTTTAATTTGAGTTTGAAGCGGCTCACTGATGAGCAGCTCCGGCAGTTTGCCTGGTTGGGGGTGTTGCCGGAGGATGTGAGCCTGAATAAGCAGATGGCTGCGGTGCTGTGGAACGTGCGATCGCCCGTGGCACAGAAAATCCTGACTCTGTTACGGAACCGATCGTTTCTGACGGACGGTGCGGCAACGCTGGAAGATGAGCCGACCTATCGGGTTCATGACCTGATGCACGATATGGCGCGGAGTCTGATTGAGGAAGGCATTCTGAACGCTGAGACGCAAACAGTCGATGATCCAGCACAAAATTTAGCGATCGCCCATCGACAATTTCTGGAGCGCTACCGGGAATGCGCGATCGATCGCCGCTGGGATAAACTACCGAACGATCGCTATATTCATCGTCATTTGACCTGGCACATGGAGCAGGCACGTTGTACCGATGAAGTTCATGCGCTGATGGCAATGAGCGATGAACGTGGACGAAATGCCTGGTTTGAAGCGTGCGATCGACTTGGGCAACCTGCAATTTTTGTAGAAGATGTGGCGCGGGGCTGGCGGCTGGCAGAGAAACTGTATGAGAAAGAGCCGACTAGGGCGATCGTGCTTCAGTGTCGATATGCATTGATTCAGGCAACGCTGAATAGCCTGGTTGCCAATTTGCCAGTTGGCATGATGGCAGAGTTTGTGAAGCGGAGCTTTTGGACGGTAGAACAGGCTTGGGCGTATGTGGAGCAGATGCAGGATGAGAACACGATTGCTGAAGCAATTCAAGCATTAGCACCATATTTATCTAAACCACTGTTTCAGCTTGCGGTGGAAAAGGAACGAGCGATTCAGGATAATTATAGGCGAGCATTGATGTTGTCCAATTTGGCAAAGGTGGATGCGACCTACCTTGGTGAAGCACTGGAGGTAGCACAAACTATTCAAGATGATTACTACAGAGCGGAGATTTTAAGCAACCTGGCAAAGGTAGACATGACTTACTTCGGTGAAGCACTGGAGGCAGAACGAACTATTCAGGATGATTACTACAGAGCAGAGGTTTTGAGTAACTTGGCAAAGGTGGATGGGGCTGACTTTACTGCGTTGTTAGACACAGCACGAACTATTCAAGATGATTACTACAAAGTAAAGGTTTTGAGCAACCTAGCAAAGGTGGATGGGGCTGACTTTACTGCGTTATTAGACACAGCACGAACTATTCAGAATAAGCTCAAACAAGCAGAGGTACTGAGCAACTTGGCAAAGGTAGACTCAAGTTACTTCAATATAGCATTGAAGGCAGCACGAGTAATTCGAGATGAAGATAGCCGAGCAAAAGTGTTGAGCGACTTGGCAAAGATAGATGGGGCTGACTTTACTGCATTGTTAGATACAGCGCGAACTATTCAGGATAAGTCCAAACGAGTGATAGTGTTGAGCAGTCTGAGGGTTAGCACGAGACACTTTAGTGAAGCACTGGAGGCAGCACGAACTATTCAAAATGAGCATGACCGAGCAAAAGAATTGAGCAATTTGACCAAGGTAGATGGGGCTGACTTTACTGCATTGTTAGATGCAGCATTAACTCTTCAAAACAAGTCCATACGAGCACAGGTTTTAAGCAATTTAGCAGAACTCGATTCTGCCAAGCTTATAGAGCTGTTAGAAGTTGTAAAAACAATCAAGGATACATACGCTCTATCACAAGCTATAGTGAATATGGCTCACCATTCGCTACAGCATGAGACAGACGTGGCAAATGCTTTACACATAGTACGTCTTAATAGCAATGAAATTATTTATGCTTTTTTTCTACAAAGCTTGGCCTTGAAAGATTCTAGATTCGTTGATGAAACTATAGAATTTGCAAGTACTCTTAGGAGTGAATTGGACTTTGCACTAATCATTGGAGAACTTGTCTGTCAATATCCTCACTTACTTTCTCAAGCTCTGAATGCAGCATCTAATCTCTCTATTGAATCTGAAAGAAATCTCGCTTTGGATGGATTGTTCAATAATTTAACTCCTGCCATGCGAGAGGAATTAATTCAAGTTGTACAATCACTTGAAAACGATAAATTAAGAGCCGAAATTCTTAGTAGGATTGATCAGCTAGTATCTGTATGCCAAGTAGCTCATCCGGGAATTGCAATACATGAAGACTTGCGTAAGGTAAAGGAAATTCAGGGTAAAACCGATAGCGCTGAGTATCTCAGTGAATTGTTACCTCATCTTCCCCTCTGGATTTTGTCGTTAGCGTATTGGCAAGATTACTTGCATCTTCTTGCTTATCGCAAACGTGAAAATCTGATGAGAGATCTGGCAAAGCTTCAGCTGACTATTATCCATCTTGGTGGCGAAGAAGCCTTACATGGTGTCATTAAAGTG
>JBIKWV010000546.1:0-4246 GCA_044356135.1 Elainellaceae cyanobacterium | reverse complement strand
GTGTCCCCACGCAGGGGAACACCCCCTGCCCCCTCAAGGGGGAACACCCCCTGCCCCCTCAAGGGGGAACCCCCCCTGCCCCCTCAAGGGGGAACACCCCTTGGATCGCGTACATCACCAACATGAGAAGTGCAATAAGGGGTTTGCTGATTAATAGAATCCCAGTTTTCACCTGGCGCGGCTTCGCCGCGCCAGGTGAAAACTGGGATTCTACCGAGATTTTATTTTATGGCAAGCCCCTAACTACTGGAGCACAAAGTCGCTGGCAGCGAGTGGAGCATTTCCTTGCAGCAGAGCAAAAGTACCGCCTGTACCAAACCCCGCAAGGCTGCGGTTGGGGTTGTAAATCAACTTGCCGTTGGTGGGGTTATAGACGATCGCCGCCGTACTTCTCGCTGCCGCACTGTCACTGCGCACGACCGCAAAATCGCTGGCCCGGTTAAATCCGCGACCGGGTGTGCTGCGTAGGCCAGTGAAGCAGGCTTTGTGCAGCACAATTTTGTCCGCACCACGGGTAAAATCGCGGATGATATCGGTGCCGACTACCGTTCTGGAGAAAGCCTCGCGCACCGTGAAGCAGAACCAGTCGTTGCCTGCACCGCCCGTCAGTTCGTCATTTCCGGCGTTGCCCACCAGGCGATCGTTGCCCGCTCCACCCAGGAGCCGATCGTTGCCGACATTGCCGTCCAACAGGTCATCCCCGGCCAGTCCGCCCAGTACATTGCTGCTGCTGTTGCCATAGATGCCGTTGTTGAGCGTGTTTCCCCAACCGCTAATGGAGCCACCTCCCATCAAGGATAATTCTTCGAAGTTTGTCCCCAGCGTCCAGGTCAGATTCGAAACCACCAGGTCTCGACCCTGGTTAATTCGCTCTGTCAGGCGATCGCCCAGACTCTCCACCACGTAGGTATCGTTGCCGAGGCTACCGCTGACCGTGTCGTTGCCCGTGCCGCCATTCAGGTAGTCATTCCCTGTGCCACCGATCAGGGTATCGTCTCCCGCTTCGCCAAAGAGTTGATTTGTACCACCCGCGTCCTCCAGGCGATCGCTGCCCTCTGCACCATACAGTAGATCGTTGCCCAGTCCTCCGACCAGGGTGTCATCGCCCTGTTCGCCAAAGAGCTGGTCGTCGCCCTCGTCGCCTTCCAGGCGATCGCGCCCCTCCCCCGCATAGAGCAAATCGTTCCCCAGTTGGCCAAACAGCCGATCGTCGCCCCGTTCACCAAACAGCCGATCAACGCCATCGCCACCGATCAGCCAGTCGTTTCCCTCATTGCCAAACAGGGTATCGTCGCCCCTGCCGCCCGACAGTGCATCATCCCCGGCTTCTGCGTACAGGATGTCGTCACCATCGTCGCCGTTCAGGTTGTCGTTGCCCTCGCCGCCAAATAGAAAATCTTGACCCGAACCACCGCTCAGGCGATCGTTCCCGGATTCCCCGTATAGCTCGTCAGCACCATCGTCGCCGTTGAGGGTGTCATTGCCCTCGCCTCCGAACAGGGTGTCGTTGCCCCATTCCCCAAACAGGGTATCGTCGCCCCCTGCTCCAAACAGACGATCATTGCCTGCTGTTCCCATGAGCAGATTGGGGGTGTCATCTCCGTATTCGACAGCCAAAGTCTCGTCTCCACACAGGTCACTCCAATGTTAGTGGCGGCTTGATGAAGAAATAGACTGACCAATCCGTCTCGCAGAGCAAGAGACTGTAAAAGTACGGGGGAAAAATACGGATATAAGGAGTTTATCTATATAAAGTTTCAGTGAAGTTTTCTTTCCCTAATCCTGAAAAACCGATCCAGTTTAGAAAAAGTGTTCAGTTTGTTTATACCCAGCCGCCTTCGGCGCTAACCCTGATCATGAAAACTCATTTAACGATCCAACTGCTGCAACTCTCGGCAAAGGAGCGCGATGGGGGCTTTACCCTCGTTGAAATGCTAGTCGTCATTTTAGTGATTGGGATTTTGTCGGCGATCGCCCTACCCTCCTTCCTGAATCAGACGGCCAAAGCCCGTCAGGCCGAAGGATCTGCTTATGTAGGTTCGGTGAATCGAGCGCAACAGGCTCACTACATGGAAAATGCCACCTTTGCCCAGTTGAACGATCTGGAGCTAGGTATTGCGGATGGGACATACTTCACCTATAGCAGTGTTCCTGGTGCAGGGACAGGAACTAGTGCTGATGTGATTACAACTGCCACCCCCAGCGGTCAACTTCGGGGGTACGCTGGGCGAGTCTGGATCTCCAGTGGGCGCAACGATGTCTACAATACTCAGGCGCTCCTGTGTGAAGGTACCCCTACGACCACGCCTAACCTGACTGGCGCAACAGTCTGTCCATAGAACCTGTCCATAGAACTGGACTTTTGACTAAATCGCACCTATCCGAAACCGAAAACCGAAACTCTGGAGGGCGCGAGGCTATGGCGTCGCGCCCTCCAGAGTTTCGGTTTTCGGATAGGCTCTTATTCCAGTGGGGGTGTTTGGAGGTGCCATTCGGTTGCCTGCTCGTAGGCGTAGGCGGCCTCCAGCAGCAGATCCTCCCGGAGCACGTTGGCAATCATCTGTATCCCAAT
Organism: Elainellaceae cyanobacterium; assembly: GCA_044356135.1. Taxonomy (GTDB): domain Bacteria; phylum Cyanobacteriota; class Cyanobacteriia; order Elainellales; family Elainellaceae; genus CAZVXA01. Next base: position 1,674 of record JBIKWV010000546.1, on the reverse strand, counting down.
TGGCAACCCCTGATCGTTGAAACCGCAGGGCAAACTGAGGGCAGGTAGTCCTGCCAGATTGACCGGAATGGTCATCAAATCGAGCAGGTACATACTGAGGGGATCGTCGCTCTTCTCGCCAATTTTGAAAGCGGGAGTTGGAGCGGTTGGGCACACCAGAATATCGACCTGGTTGAAGGCTCGTTCGAAGTCCTGCTTGATCAGCGTCCGCACCTTTTGGGCCTTGAGGTAGTAGGCATCGTAGTATCCCGCAGACAGCGCATAGGTGCCAATCATAATCCGCCGTTTCACCTCGGGGCCAAATCCCTGGGCGCGAGTTTTGGTGTACATCTCCAGCAGATTGTCGGGATCGTCTACCCGGTAACCGTATTTCACACCGTCATAGCGAGCCAGATTGGCAGACGCTTCTGAGGGGGCAATGATGTAGTAGGCAGCTACCCCACTGCGGAACTGGGGACAGGACACCACCTCGATTTGAGCACCCAGATCTTGCAGCACTTTGACAGCCTGAGTCACCGCCTGCTCCACCTGCGGATCGAGTCCCTGTCCAAAGGTTTCCTGAATCACGCCAATCCGGAGTTGCCTTCGAGGTTTGAGTGCAGGACGCAGGAGGCTGGTGTAATCAGGAATCTCTACTTTAAGGCTGGTGGAGTCTTTCGGGTCGTAACCTGCGATCGCCTGTAATGTGATTGCCACATCCTCCACCGATCGCCCAAAGGGGCCAATCTGGTCAAGGGAGGACGCGAATGCCACCAGACCAAACCGTGATACCAGGCCATAGGTTGGCTTTAGACCCACCACACCGCAGAAGGATGCTGGTTCTCGAATCGAACCACCCGTATCTGAACCCAGCGATACGGTGCATTCTCCCGCTGCCACTGCCGCCGCTGAACCCCCAGAGGAGCCACCGGGAACCCGTTCCAGATCCCAGGGGTTGCAGGTGGGGTAGAAAGCAGAGTTTTCAGTGGAGCCTCCCATCGCAAACTCATCCAGGTTGGTCTTGCCCACCATGACCATGCCTGCGTCCGCCAGCTTCTGAGTAACGGTCGATTCGTAAGGCGGCACAAAATGTTCAAGAATGCGGGATGCACAGGTGGTTGGAATTCCCTTCGTACACATGTTGTCTTTAATGCCGATTGGAATCCCCGCCAGCAATCCAATCTCTTCCCCGGCTGCAATTTTGGCATCCACCTGCCGCGCTTGCTGTAATGCCTGGTCTGCCGTTACATGCAGAAAGCTATGAACTTTGGGCTCCAGCGCGTGAATACGCTCCAGTGCCGCTTCTGCAATTTCTACCGCAGAGCGCTCCTTTTTAATGAGCTGTTGATGCAACTCGCGGATGGATGACATCTTGACCTCTTAAATCTAGTGCAGAGAACCACCGGGATGCAGCGATCGCATTCCATGCAGGAGATCACACCAGCAATCAGCCGCTTTTCCCTGACTTATTCTACAAGTCAATCCGCCCTAAGTAAGTGGGCGTGGGAAAAGTCGAAACCTCAAAAGCTGTTCCGCCCTGAGCCAAGTCGAAGGGCGAACAGCTTTTGAGGTTTCAGATGAATCGCGCCTGCCCACTTATCTGTCGTAGAACTAAGGGACTTGCCATAAAATAAAATCCCAGTTTCAGCGTGGGGGGGCGTGGGCCCCCCCCCCGGGAACCGGGGTTTTAATTAA
>JBIKWV010000545.1:0-4249 GCA_044356135.1 Elainellaceae cyanobacterium | reverse complement strand
TGGAAAGCGATCCAGAAGTGGGCACCTAGATGTCAAGGGATATTCTAGTAAGCTCGGATCGGACATGGCGTGTAAGACCTCAGTAGGGGCAACTCGAAAGGGCAATGGCAGTTCAGGAACCCCCCGGCTTCTAGCCGTGGGGAGGATGTCAGTTAGACTGATAACTGAAGACTTGATCACTTCCTGTGGACACCACTCTGCCTAAAACCATCAAATTTCTCCAGCAGCCGACGACCGATGCCTGGGTTGAACAGGCGATCGCCCACCTCGACACCATTCTGCTTGACCACTCCCACTGCGAACGCAAGGCGGCAGGAGTGGCATTGAACCTGATGTTTCGCTACCCCTCCAGCAGCAAGTTGGTGCGGAGTTTGACGGCGATCGCCCAGGAGGAATTAGAGCACTTTGAGCAGGTAAACCAGTGGCTGGAGCGGCGCGGCATTCCCCTCGCTCCCCTATCCGCTCCCCCCTACGGAGCCGGACTTAGCGCCCAGATTCGCCGTCAGGAACCCGATCGAATGCTTGACTCGCTGCTGGTGTCTGGACTGATCGAGGCCCGCAGCCATGAGCGACTGGGCCTGCTGGGTGCCCACTGCCCGGAACCGGAACTGGCCAGGTTTTACCGGGGGTTGATGGCTTCCGAGGCGCGACACTACGGAATCTATTGGACATTGGCAACCACCTACTTCGACCGGGAGGCGGTGAACCAGCGGTTAGAGGAGTTGGCGATCGTTGAGAGTCAGCTTCTGGCTACCCTCCATCCAGAACCCAGAATTCACAGTTAGGAAGACACCCTCGGCTATGATGTGAGAAGTTACAAAGACAGAAGGTCCCTCGCTGTCAAGGGCATTAAACTCAAATGAGCTGATCATGCTAACTCGGCTAAAAGTTTCTGGCTTTAAAAACCTTGTTGATGTAGACGTTCGATTTGGACCATTTACCTGTATCGCCGGGGCAAACGGTGTTGGTAAATCGAACCTTTTTGATGCCATTAAATTTTTGAGTGCATTAGCAAATCAGTCTTTAATTGAAGCAGCATTGTCTGTGCGAGACGAAGGCGGAAAAACGGGAGATGTTCGTAGCCTTTTTCATCGTGTAGGCGATACCTATGCTGATGAAATGTCCTTTGAGGCAGAGATGATTGTCCCAGCCGAAGGAGAGGACGACTTAGGGCAGAAAGCGAAAGCAAGTATTACTTTTTTACGCTATTCAATCCAACTCGCCTATCGTGCCGACAATAGTCTCCGATCATTAGGTGCTCTAGAAATTCTTAAAGAAGAATTAGTGCATATCAATCGTGGGGATGCAGCGAAACATTTATTGTTTCCAAACAAATCTAGCACCTGGAGAAAAACAGCAATTATTGGTGAACGGAGAGTCCCTTACTTCATCTCTACAGAGGGTGAAGGTATGAACCGGATCATTAAACTTCATCAAGATGGTGGAAGCAGTGGTAGACCTCTTGCTAGATCAGCTGTTAATTTGCCTCGTACAGTTTTGTCGGTGGCAAATGCTGCTGAAAGTCCAACAGCTTTGATGGCTCGGCGGGAGATGCAATCATGGCGACTACTCCAGCTAGAACCCTCCTCTCTAAGACAACCTGATGAATTTACCGCTCCTGCAAAACTAGAAACAGATGGCGCTCACTTAGCCTCAACCCTTTACCATTTAGCAAGGCAGGAGGAGAATAAGAATGGCCAATCTGACAATGTAGACAACTGGGTGTACTACGAAATTGCCAACCGTTTATCAACTTTGATTAATGATGTCGATAAGGTGTGGGTTGACCGTGATAATCGACGTGAACTTCTTACTCTGATGGTGACCAGTCGAGACGGAACATCCCACCCAGCGAAAGCACTCTCTGACGGAACAATGCGGTTTTTAGCATTAGCAGTAATTGCACTCGATCCAGAGGCTCAGGGTCTTTTATGTCTTGAAGAGCCAGAGAACGGGATTCATCCAGAGAGAATTCCCAAGATCCTTCAACTACTTCAAGATATCGCTACCGATACAAATGAACGGATTGAGCCAGAGAATCCACTACGCCAGGTAATCATCAATACTCATTCTCCCGCAGTGGTTATGCAAGTGCCTGAAGATAGTCTTCTCGTTGCTGAGTTGCAAGAGACTGTGCAGTCAGGTCACAGGTTTAAGCGAGTTAGCTTTGGATATTTACCAGATACTTGGCGACAAAAGGGGCCAGAGTCAAGCAGTAGAAATATCATTCCGAGGGGAAAGCTTCTTGCTTACCTCAATCCAGTTCCAAATCCAGATCTTGAGCGTGACGAAAATGGCAGTAACGGAAACCATCAGGAAACAAGACTAACTAGGCAGAAGCAGCGTCGAGTTGTGGATAGAGATGATCTTCAGCTTTTGCTTCCTGGCTTTTCTGTTAAGCAGTAATAATGGAAATTCGGTATACTTTGCTCTCTGATGGTAGTTCGGATCGGGCACTTCTCCCTATCCTTAACTGGTTACTGGAAAAACATTTGAGTAATTGGGCAATTCAGCCTCAATGGGCAGATTTACGCCCGCTTGATCGCTCATTGAGAGATACATTTGAGAAGCGAATAAAATTGAGCGTTGAACTGTATCCCTGTGATCTATTGTTTATTCACCGTGACGCAGAAAAAGAGCCTCACGAGACTCGCCTGAATGAAATTAGAACAGCCGTTGCCCAAGCCGCTGCATCGATTTCCATCCCTACAGTTTGTGTTGTTCCTGTGCGTATGACAGAGGCATGGCTACTATTTGATAGGGTCGCTTTGCGAAAAGCAGCTTCTAATCCAAACGGGAGTGTTCCGCTGCAACTTCCAGATATTAGAAGACTTGAGGATCAGCCTGATCCCAAAAAAGTTCTTCATGACATTCTTCGTCAAGCCAGCGAACTTTCTTCAAGACGACTTCGGAGTTTCTCTGCAAGTGATTGCACACATCGGGTTGCAGAACTTATTAATGACTTTAGTCCATTGCAAGCCTTACCAGCCTTTGCTGCTCTAGAGGCCGAACTGAAGGAGGTCATTGCAGGGGAGAACTGGGAGCCTTGTTAAAAGAAGTAGACTATCAATATGTTATGACCAGTTTAAATAACTTAAACTTATCTTTAGGTGGTAACCACCCCTTTGGGGAACTGCGGAGCGATCGCCTCCTGCTCCGCCCCATCTCCCTGGAATACACCGACTCTATTTTCCAGGAGTTCACTCCGGAAGTCACCCGCTACATGTATCCGAAACCAGCGGAAACGATTCATGACACCATGCGCTTTATTCGGGATTCCATTCGTCAGTGGGAGCAGGGGACAGACCTGACGCTGGTGATTCTGGAGACAAACAGCCAGGAATTTTTGGGGGTGTGCGCGATTCACCGGATTCATACCGAAACGCCAGAACTTGGCATCTGGACCAGGAAATCGGCCTGGGGAAAGGGGGTTGGGCGTGAGGCCATCCACTGTCTAAAGCAGTGGGTCGATGAGCATCTGGACTATACTTACCTGTCGTATCCCGTCGCTAAACAAAATACGGCCAGTTGCAAGATTCCTGAGAGCCTGGGTGGGCAGGTGGTGCGTGAGTTTCAGCAGATGAACCTGAGTGGTAACCTGCTGGATGAAGTGGAGTACCGCATTTATCGGTGATATTCAAAACCCATAATGAGGTGGCGGGTGCAAAGCCCCTGCACCTCATTTGGGTTCTGACTTTATTACATATGAGAATAACCTACAAGGACTTTTTGATTCGTGACTGGGAACCGGGCGATCGCACCGCTGCCGCCGCCCTCATTGCCTCTGTTCTCACCGAGTATGGCCTGCGACCAGAGGCCAGTGGCGCTGACCAGGATGTTTATCAGGTCGAAACCGCTTACTGGCAGATGGGAGGAGAATTCTGGGTGGTGGAGCAACAGGGAAAATTGGTGGGGACAGCGGGCTTCTATCCGATCCAGCGGGGAGAAAATGCGGTGGAGATTCGCAAAATGTACCTGATCCCATCCGTAAGAGGACTGGGATTGGGGCGATTCCTGTTGGCCTCCCTGGAGCAGCAGATTGCGGAGAAGGGCTTCAGCCAGATCTGGATTGAGACAGCCAGCGTATTGAAGGAGGCCGTACAACTCTATGAGTCCAATGGCTATCAGCCGGGAACAGGGGTGGAAACAGAGCGGTGCGATCGCGTTTATTTCAAGCATCTGGGCTGAGTATTATCCCTACTTGAGACCCCCCAGCAAGGGATGGTGCGGTGCAAAGCGCCGCACCATC
>JBIKWV010000544.1:0-4250 GCA_044356135.1 Elainellaceae cyanobacterium | reverse complement strand
CTTGACGTGGCCTGCAAAGTCAACGTTGCCATCGGCATAGGCATAGGAATGAATTTCTAGCTCAGTGCCAGCAGGTACGCGGTGCAGGGCTTCAGGAGACAGCTCACTTGATGGTTTTGGTTCGCGCTTGAACAAGGTTTCACGGGTAACTTTGATGACCTGTTTGGTCGCAACGGTAGATGTCATAGTTCTCACAGGTAGCCCTTGGCTACAGAGACAGGCATTTGCCTCAGAGTTCCCAGAAACTACCGGAGTGGATCAAATACGTGTAAAAAATAAGACCCGATTTTGTGATGATCTACGGTATTTCTCCTTCCTCAAAGTGATGAACCGTTGCAGTTCAGCTTCTAAACTAGGAGTGCGAAGCACAGAAGCTTTGCTTCGGATACCGCATGCCTCCTCAAAATACTGTGACAACCGATCGTCGTTCTGCTGTCCGGCGTGTCCTGGTGATTACGCTATTGCTCAACCTGTTTGTCATGGTCCTCAAGGGCGTGGTGGGTGGGTTAACGGGATCCCTCAGTCTGCTGGCCGACGCTCTCCACAGCGTGACTGACAGCGCGAATAATATTCTCGGTCTGGTGGCCAATCGCTTCTCCTCCCCTGAACCCGACCGGGATCATCCCTATGGTCACCAGAAGTTTGAGGCGATTGGAGCGTTGGGGATTGCCGCTTTTCTGGGAATCGCCTGCTTTGAGATCCTGCAAACTACGATTGAGCGTATTCTCAACGGCGGGCAGACTGTTCGCATTGGGGGGGCAGAACTGTGGCTGCTGATTCTGGTGCTTGGAGTCAATATCTTTGTAGCGTACTACGAACGACACATTGGGCAGCGGGTGGGTAGTCCCATTTTGATCGCCGACGCCCGACACACCATGAGCGATATCTGGGTCACGATTAGTGTTCTTGCAGGTCTGATTGGCATCTGGGTCTGGGATTTCCAGTGGCTGGATGTATTGCTTTCTTTCCCGGTAGCACTGCTGGTTCTTTGGAGCGGCTGGACGGTTCTAAAGGAGAATCTGCCGTGGCTGGTGGATGAGATGGCGATCGCCCCGGAAGCCATTGAAGAACGCGTCATGCAGGTACCCGGGGTGCTGAATTGCCATCGCATCGCATCTCGAGGATTGCTGGGTCGCCAGGTGTTTATCGAAATGCACCTGATCGTTGATGCATCCGACGTTGTCACCGCCCACAAAATTACGGAAGCCGTCGAAGCTAACCTGGAAGAAGCCTACAGCCCTGTCCGTATCAATATTCATGTCGAGCCACCAGATTACCGCTCCGATCAGCTCAGTTACGACTGATGGGCCATCCTAGCCGTGTAGATTGCTGGTAGACCCGTTTCAGTGTGTTCACGTCTCTCGGTGAAATGGGAGGTGGGGTTCTCACCTGTGAAACGTAAAGCGCATCGCTCTCTAGCGAACTGTGCCCCCAAATGCCCAAAGCGTGACCCAACTCGTGACGGGCTGTTCCCAATAGTTGAGCATCTGACAGACCTGGACGCATCAACACTGTGAAGCGGTGGGACAGGAAGGGGGCCGCATTCACGGGGCGGCTGACCAACACCTCATAGCGAGTTTCAGCAGCACGGGCGCGAAAATTTTGGCCAGACTGTCTCAATGGAGGAATTGTGCGCTGCACCAGGATGTCTGCCTGGTCAGGAGTACTGACCATCTCCAGAGGTAAATAGCGGCTCCACTCCTGCACAGCTTGCTGCACCGCCGCAAACCATACCCCAGACCGATCGGGCGTTACGGACTGAGTGGGTGGTTCTGCATAAACCTTGACAGGAAATTTCGTCCAGACCAGCGCACCAACAGCAGTCGATCGCACCGCATCAAAGTAATCCCCTGTTCCCGGCGGAGCACTCCACTGAGCCAGAGAGGGAGGCAGAGGATGGGCCTGGAGGGGCGGGGAAGGAGGGGAAGATGAGGGTCGTTCTGTGGCGGAGCGAGGCGGGGGGGTTGCCATTCCTACATTGCCCCCATCAAGGCTTGTCAGAGGCATCAGCAAAGCAAGTAGGGCTGACGCAATCGCCAGCCCAACCAATGCAAGAATACGCCACGACAAGAGGCGATTGCCCTTCACCTTACCCCAGCCGTTCCAGCAGCTTGGCGCTCAGGGTGATCGTCAGACCCATAAACAACACCAGCAGTGCCCAGGTCAAACGGTTCAGGTTTTTCTCGGCGCTCTTGGTGCTGGTGAACAGTTGGGCCTGACCGCCCAGTCCACCGAGGCCATCTCCCTTAGGACTGTGCAGCAACACCAGCACAATCAAACCGATACCAGAGATCATCCAGATGATTTGGACAATGTTTACAAGGGTCATAGCGAATCAACGATGAGTAATGAGTGAGTGAGGGGACGCAACGGTAGCGCCCAACGCCCTCTTACAAGGATAGCCGGACTGGGGTACGGTTGGCTCGCACATCAAACCCAACCGATTCAATTAGCGATCGCCCGGTCATCTCCTGCGGTTGAGGAATCTGAAGGATATCCAAAATGGTTGGAGCAATATCCGCCAGCGTTCCGCCTGACCGCAGGGCAACCTCCGTACCGTGGCCTGGAATCTTGCGGCCTTCTCCTTCCAACAAAATAAACGGCACGGGGTTGGTGGTGTGAGCAGTCCAGGGATGCCCTTCCTCGTCCCACATCATTTCGGCATTGCCGTGGTCTGCGGTGATCAGCAGCGTACCTCCGGCTTTAATCACTGCATCAATCAACCGTCCCAGGTTGCGATCGACTGTCTCCAGGGCCTTTACGGTCGCTTCCATTTTGCCTGTATGACCCACCATATCGGGATTGGCGTAGTTGATCACGATCAGGGAGTAAATGCGCTTTTCCACAGCGGCGATCGCCCCATCGGTGACCTTATCCGCCGACATTTGTGGTTTACGGTCGTAGGTGGGCACCAGTGGACTGGGCACCAGCTCTCGATCCTCACCAGGGAAGGGGTCTTCAATACCACCGTTGAAGAAGTAGGTGACGTGGGCATACTTCTCGGTCTCAGCAGTGCGGAACTGGCGTAAGCCCTTGCTGGCGATCACCTCTCCTAGAATGTTGTTCAGGTTTTGAGGCTCAAAGGCCACCAGCACGGACAGACTGGGATCGTACTGGGTGAAAGTGGCAAAAGCCAGCGGACGAATCTGCTCCCGCTCAAACCCCTTAAAGTTGGGATCCACAAATGCCTGGGTCAACTGACGAGCGCGGTCGGGGCGGAAGTTGAAGAAAATAACGCTATCTCCGGGTGCAACTGCACCCGATGCGACCCTGGTAGGAATGACGAATTCATCAGTCACACCTGCGTCATAGGAAGCTTGCAGAACTTCCAGCGCCGATCGCCCATCCCCTACTCCATCCTGAGTCATCACGTCATAAGCCTGCTTGATGCGATCCCAGCGGTGATCCCGATCCATGCTGTAGTAGCGACCACTGATCGTTGAGATGCGCCCTACACCCGTTTGGGCAATATAGGACTGGACTTTCTCGACTACCGCCAGTCCGTCGGTCGGCTTAGTATCTCGCCCATCGGTGATGACGTGGATGCAGACATCTGAGAGGCGCTGATCTCTGGCCAGGTCAACGAGACCAAACAAATGATTCAGATGGGAGTGAACGCCACCTTCAGAACATAGACCCACCAGATGCAGCTTGCCGCCGTTTTGCCGGACTTCCGCGCAAACTTTCAGCAGCGCAGAATTGCTGAGTAAAGTCCCATCTTCAACGGCATCGCTAATCCGAACCAATTCTTGAGGGACAATCCGCCCTGCCCCAATGTTCAGGTGGCCCACCTCAGAGTTGCCCATCTGGCCATCGGGCAAACCCACGTTTTTACCGGAGGTATGGATCAGAGTTCTGGGATAGACCTCCCAGAGGGTATTCATTACAGGGGTGCTGGCAGCGGCGATCGCGTTTCCGTCTTTGTCTTCGCGATACCCCCACCCATCCAGGATGACCAATACTACAGGAGAGATCGGCGTTTGTGTCATGGAGACAAGCCTATCGTTGAACAACGTCAAGAGATTGGAATTAACTGTTAAAGGTATAACGCTGAGCTTTCAAATCGGAATTCATAGAGCTTTGAACAATGTTTCAGCATAATACCATTTCAACTGGATTTTTCTGAATTAAAGCTGAAGGGATTTGCTTTGTTCGCTGCTTGATAACTTCAGAAACATAATGACCCCTGAGCGCTAAAGCATTCTCCCAGGTAGATTTGAGGTAATCCGGTGAAGCGGAGGTGCTCAGAT
>JBIKWV010000543.1:0-4255 GCA_044356135.1 Elainellaceae cyanobacterium | reverse complement strand
AGCTTCAGCATGATGTTCCAGAATTGTCTGGGTTGCTAAATAGCAGCGGCCAAAGTCAGTTTCATACAATTCCTGAATCAGAAACGGTAAGGTAGGGGGCTGATCATAGGCATGAACTAAGTCCAGATCCCCAGGATGATCGCGGAGGGATTGTTCCAGGTAGGGCTGAATGTTAGCAAAGGTAATGGCTCCAGCAGGAACTCCAGCCTCAGCCAACATCCGAATTCCACGCAGACGGAACACCAGCGAGACAGGACATCGGGCGATATTGGGAATGGCATCATAGTACTGGGAATCAATCAAATCCTGAATGGATAAGCGCCGAGCCAGCACATTGGAATGTTGCAACATCCCCACTACTTTGTCCATCTGGGAATAGTCCCCAGTAAACCGACAAACCGCTGTAATGGCAGCACTGGCGGTCGGCAGATCAGAGTCATTGGTAAAGCGACGGATCCGTTCCAATGCGGGTTTATAGTTTAACTTCGTCAGCGTATGAATCATCACCCGATAGTTTTGTCCGGGTTTGTCTAGTAACTGAGCCACGGTTTCCAGCATTGCGGCATCCTGAGTGCCAATTTCCCCGATCGCCCAAACTGCGTTTTCCACCATATAGCAATCGTCATCACCCAGGCAGGCATGGATCACGGGCAGGGCTTGCACAGCCTCCAAGCGCCCTAATGTTTCCACCGCTTTGCGTCGCACAATGCGATTATCCAAAGCCGGATCATTTTGCTGAACTGCTCGTATCAGCGCATTGATTGCTCGCTCTGTTGGGAAATTAATGAGATGGGATGCCGCAATATACCGTGAATCCTCTTCACCAATCTGGTCCTGGGGGGTATCTAACAGTGCGATTGCCTGATCTTCAGTCAAATTGAAAAGATTAAAAAAACGTTTGTCCATAAATCAGTCTTCAGCGATGAGCAAACTGCAATTGGCTGGCAGCGATCTGCTTCAAATCAGCAACGCCCTTCAAACAAAACAAACCTGGAAATTCTTTGCCATTACTTGACCTTAACAGGCAAAGCAAAGAGCCAAGAACCTCCAGGCTTGTCAGGGAGAAATTTACCCTATCACACAATTACGCACTCGGTAATTGATTAGGACAGAGAGTTGATTGCATAGTCGAGCAGCGCATTGTACTCGGTCAATGCTTGAGCAGACATATCGCGAGGGGTGCAACCACGGTTACGAGCGAAGCTCAATGCTTCAACGTAGGGAGCAGTGGGCAGACCCAGAGCGCGATACACTTCACGCTGGCCAGCAATTCCCCACTCATCAAGGGGACCGGTGCCGCCCACGATCAGGCTGTACTGAATCAAGCGCAGATAGTGCTTGATGTCACGAGCGCACTTAGCCTTGAAGGTGTCGGTGGAGTTAGCTTCGCCAGCGTTGTTCAGGTAGGGATACTTCTTGATGCAAGCATCGTAAGCTTCACGAGCAACGTTGTCCAGGTTTGCACCCAGCTTCTCAGCCGCTTCCAGACGAGCAGCAGACCGTTGGATAGAACCTTGCACAGACTCCAGATCAGAGGTGCTGGGGAAACGGCCAGCAGCATCAGCAGCCGCAATGACTGTGGTAACTACAGATTTCATTATCTTAGATCTCCAAAATTGTTGATTGTTCTTTCCGGATTAGCTTGAGCACGCAAGATTCAGACTAGCTCAGAGCAGCGATCACGCGATCGAAGTAGCTGGAAGCTTCTGCAACCAGGCTAGCGCAACGATCTTCAACAACCGGGCTACCCATCAAGCGCTTCTTGGCACCTGCACGAGCATCGCTGGGGGTGTCCTTAATGTGAGCAGCAGCCTGAGCCTTCATGATTTGAACGGCACGCACGGTAGAGGTGGTGGGTACGCCCAGAGCAGCATAGGTTTCTTTCAAACCGTTCAGACAGCGATCATCCAGGACAGAAGCATCACCAGCCAACAGAGCGTAGGTCACGTAGCGCAGGATGATTTCGGCATCACGCAGGCAAGCAGCCATGCGACGGTTGGGGTAGCAGTTACCGCCAGCCTGGATCAAACCCTGGTTTTCGCAAATCATCCCAGCAACAGCGTCAGAAACCATGCAGCTGGCATTGCTGGCGATCGCGTTTACTGCATCCAAACGACGGTTACCGCTAGCAACGTATGCCTTGAGGGCATTGATATCGCCAACAACAGAAGTGCTGGCATCAGCTGCAACTACAGCTCTGGAAAAAGCGTCAAGCATTTCGCTCTCCTTAAAATAGTAATCTGTAAAACTTTTTGCTTGTTTGTTTAACAAGACAATAAAGAACATAAAAGACGACGAAGACCTTTGTCCCCGTTATGAGGGACAAAGCAACAATCCTTAACATCCAAAAAATATCCCCATTCAGCCCTGTCTGAATGGGGATAGCCCAGTTGCAGCGTATTGGATGCCCAACGGCAAAGTCGTCAGCGAAAGACAGAGCATCAAGCAGGTAAAAGCGATTCAGCTTTGGGGATTGCGTCTTCTTCCACGCCCACCGATTTATCTCATCTGCTTCATCACATGCTTGAGCATGTTGTCTTTCACCATCAACTGACGCAAAACCTCAAGCAAAAACTCTTGTGATTCCTCATGGCTTAACGATTTAACCTGCTCCTGATAGATCTTGAGGTTAAACTGCTGCTCCAAAGTAAGCTCCATTGGAAAATCCATAGCTGCTTGCTCTCCACAACTCTGCAAGAATGCTTGACTGACCATAAGTTAACATAGGTTACAATCGGTTGACAAGTGCGGCGCTTTATACACTTGCGAATAAACCAGTCTTGTATGACTCAGTCAAGGCATTGGGTCTGGTGCGATCGCAAGAAGGATTCCGAACGCTCTATAATAATCTTCATGCTGACGCCGCCTGGATTCTGGTCCATCGAACAAGAGGAAGAAGGTGGGTTGAACCATTGGGTCGGCAGCGAAATAAAATAGAGAAACATCTTTCGCTTGGAGTTGACTGCAACTGATGCCGATAGACGTGATGGAGTTTTTTTGCCTGAGTGCGGGGAGGTGGCGATCGCAGCGAACCACCCACCATCTTGCTTTCAAAAGGACAGAAGTCGGTGAGTCTGAAATTCAAGTGGAGGCACTCACAGCGGATCACCCCCAAATTATTGAAATTTGTCAACTCCACCAGGTTGACCCTAAGTTGGCGATCGGTGGAGCTTTTGTCTCCTGGAAGGGAGAAATGGGATGGGATCGAGATGATGAGGATAACCACGAAGGTTCGACCGTGTTTACGCTCATCCCAGATGCAGAAAATCCCCACCACGGGACTTTATTGCGGGAACGAGGATATGCAGAAATTGTCCCAGTCGCGGGGCGATATCAAATGGATGATGAAGACGGGTTAGTGCTGACAACCGAGTACGAAACCATGAGCTCAGTTGAACGGTTCTGGTTTGCCAGCCCCGACCTCAGAATGCGAACCAGTACTGTAAAACGATTTGGTGGTTTCAGTACCGCCACCTTCTGTACGGAATTTCGCCTTTCTGACCCTTCAGGGAAGGCTCCTAGCTTTGATGGGGCTGACCTTTCAAATCTCACCCCTGACCAGCTTAAAAGCGCTGTTGAACCTGCAAAATATTTTTCCTTCTTTGGCTGGTAACTTTTGACCAATCGCTTAATCATTACAACCAGTGCCGATCCGTTTACCCGTGGGCTTGATTATCTTGACGGAGTTCGCAGCCTCGCTTTAGAGCCTGACATCGTTTCTCTGGTCAATGACCTGACCTGCCGTACTCCAATTTGCCGTTGGATTGGTCAGCACATCGAAACCGTAAACGCCCAACTTAACGCTTGCCTCCAGGCTTGCCACGACTGTTTTCATCCCTGGGATCAACCTTCTATCCAAATTTTCGCTGCACCGCTGGCTCAGTCCTTCGGCATTGATGCCCTCTGCAATTTGCAGACTCGTCCGATCACAATCCTTGTTGATGTTGGGCAAGTGATTCCAGAACACTGGCTACGAGTTGTTGTTCACGAATATGCCCATGCTCATGCAGGTTCCCCCGGACACCATCAGCAATTTGCTCGATCGCTATCCCACTTATGCTTGGGGCTGGGCATTGACATTCCCGTTTGGCAACCGGGAGGAGAAGATAGCTTACGATCTTATCCCAGTTGCGCTTCAACCCAGGATCCATTGGCTTTCTGGCGAGGGGAAACGGATGACTGGGATGGGGCAACGTCTCCCTTCCCCTCCTTCTATTCAACTTCACACAAAATGGGCGAGTAAGTGGGCGTTTTA
>JBIKWV010000542.1:0-4267 GCA_044356135.1 Elainellaceae cyanobacterium | reverse complement strand
GTTTCAGGAAAAATCGGCGCTAAAACTAAATATGCCGCGAAACGCCCTCGCAGAGGGCGTTTCGCGGCACTGTAGAAAAAATAGTCAAAAGTCCAGTTATAGAGTGAAGCGCCAAAATCCTAAAAGGATTCTGGCGCTTCATACCAAGTATTTAGAAAAAAGTTATCGTTAGAGTCTTTATATGAGCTGACTCCATTTGAACAGTATGATCTTGCCTGTAATTTCGAGCGAAATTCCGTTTCGTAAGATTTTCTTCTAATTTTTCCTGGCTTCAGCACGCATGAAACAACTCAAGTCCCGCGCCCAGGATCTCCGCGCTCTATTTGAGGACAATATCACCATCGCCCACATTGCAGAACCACTGAAGGCTGTTCCAGCCAGCCAATCGGCATCAGAAGTCCTGACCTGGATGCAGACCTGTGACTTCGATGCCGTTGGAGTGGAGAAGGATGGTGTTGTGAGTGGCTATGTGGAGCGATTGCACCTCGCCCGTCCCACCACAGGTCAATGTGGTGATTGTCAGCAGGTGTTTCACCCAGCCGAGCTAATTGCCATCTCCACGCCGCTGATGCAGCTCCTGACCCTGATGCAGCATACCCCCCGCCTGTTTGTGCTGGAGGGAAATCGCGTCAGTGGGATTGTCACCTACGGTGATCTGCAAAAAGCTCCTGTGCGAATGCTCCTGTTTGGTCTGGTCACCCTGCTGGAAATGAATCTGCTGCGCCTGATCCGTCACTACTACGCCCAGAACACCTGGCAGGCTGCCCTCAAATCCGATCGCGTCCAGACAGCCCAGCGGCTCTGGCAGGAGAGCCGCGATCGCAATGAAGCCACAGATCTGCTGGACTACCTTCAGTTCTGCGATAAACGCGACCTGGTGTTGCACCATCCTGAACTGTTTCGCCAACTGGGGCTGAAATCAAAGCGGGGGGGCGATCGCCTTCTGAAGCAGGCCGAACAACTTCGGAACCGCCTCGCCCACGCGCAGAATTTGGTCAGTGGCTCCTCCTGGGGAGAACTGCTGTCGCTGACGGCAGAACTGGAAAGTCTACTGCGTCAGTGCGAGACGATTGAACCGTAATTTGCAGGTCAAGGGCATTCCACTTTTGTCAGTGTTGGGGGCGGGGCCGCAACACTGACAAAAGTAAAGGGTTCAGACAATATCGACAACGGATGTACGATGTGTTGGACCTCTACGCCTTGCCGTACAACCCAGAAGAACCCGTGGTCTGTGTGGATGAAAAAAGTAAGCAACTGCTTGGCTCGCCTCGTCCGAAGATCCGCCTCAAACCGGGTCAAACCACCAAAGTCGATGATGAGTATGAGCGACTGGGCACTCGCAATCTGTTTGTTGCGGTCGAGCCGTTGGTGGGTTGGCGACAAATGCAAATGACACTGCAGCGTAAAACCACCGATTTTGTGGAATTTATCCGTCAGTTAATGCACGGGCGATACCGTCGAGCCAAACGGGTGCATCTGGTGCTCGACAATCTTAATACGCATTTTGCCAAGGGATTTATCGAGGTTTTAGGGGGCGCAAAAGACTTAAACGAAGTCAGACTCGACTTGTGTGTACACGGTAGCCAAGCGGGGGGGGATAAGCTACCCCCCAAATGTTTGATTTTGCTCCAAAACCTCAAAACCACATCAACATTCACTCCTCTTGACTATACTCCAAGGCAAACTTATACGTGTTGATGTCGTACTCTACTAAAGCTGCATCATCGGGTCTGCCTTGCTTAATCAGGACGTTTCTGGCCTTCTCGTATTCATCAATACATCCTTGAATATCGTTCATTCCCATTTTTGCGGATCCCAAATCGAGGTAGGCACGAACATAATCTGGGTACAGCCTGATGGCCTCCTCGAAATATTGAATCGATTCCTCATAGTTTCTCTGTCGAGCTTTCTCAAGCCCTTGCATATGAAAATTCTCGGCCTGTTCGATATTCGGCATTTCGGACATTCACAAAGTCTCCTAATCTAGAGCTACACCCGGTTGCCCTCTAAAATTAGAGATATTCTAAACGCAGCATCCAACTCCTTGCCCACCGACCTCTCCCTCCACGTCGAAACCAACCCCGATCGCCTCGATCGCTACCTCGCCGATCGCCTCCCCAACCTCTCCCGATCGCGCATCCAGAAGCTGATCGAGCAGGGTCAGGTACAGGTCAATGGGAAAATCTGTGACTCTAAGAAAGCTGAGTTGCAGGTGGGCGATCGCATCCACCTCACCATCCCCGACGCAGAACCGCTTGACCTCCAGGCGCAGGACATCCCCCTCGATATCCTCTACGAAGACGACCAGATGCTCATCCTTAACAAACCTGCCGGACTGGTCGTCCACCCCGCTCCAGGCCACGCGGACGGCACCCTGGTCAACGCAATTCTGGCCCACTGTCCCGACCTCAAGGGAATCGGCGGCGTCCAGCGACCGGGCATCGTCCATCGGTTGGACAAAGACACCAGTGGGGCAATCGCCATCGCCAAAACCGACATCGCCCACCAAAACTTGCAGGCTCAGTTCAAAGCAAAAACTGCCCGCCGCACTTACCTGGCCATCGTATACGGTTCGCCTAAAACGGACAGTGGAACCATCGACCAACCGATTGGGCGGCATCCGGTAGACCGAAAGAAGATGGCGGTCGTTCCTGAAGAGAAAGGGGGGCGGCGGGCGGTGACCCACTGGCGGGTACAGGAGCGACTGGGAAACTACACCCTGATGCAGTTTGACCTGGAGACCGGTCGAACCCACCAGATTCGAGTTCACAGTGCGTTTATCGGACATCCTGTTGTTGGTGACCCTATCTATAGCGCAGGGCGATCGCTGGGAGTCAACCTATCCGGTCAGGCACTCCACGCCTGGAGGCTGAGGCTACAACACCCCCTGTTGGGAGAGTGGATTGAGGCGATCGCTCCTCCTCCTCCGGATGTCGTAAAACTGTTGCAGATTCTGCGGCAACGGTTCTAAGCAACACGGTGCCGCGAAACGCTCTCCTGGAGGACGTTTCACGGTGTTGTAGAAAATAGTCAAAACTCCAGCTCTCAAGACTGCAATCGCTCCACCCAGGGCGTCAACACCTGTCCCAGTAGCTTAAAGACATGGTCGATCAGCAGTCCAATTACGCCAATCACGGCGATCGTGAACAGCACCTTATCCGTTTGCAGGAAGCGCTGGGCCTGAACGATGCGAAAGCCCAGTCCTTTGTCGGCAGCCACCAGTTCCGCAATCACCAGAAAGTTCCAGGTTCCGGCGATGTTGACGCGCAGGGTGTCGATGATGCTGGGGGAAATTGCTGGAAGAATCACCCGCAGCAGCACGTCGAAGCGGTTTGCGCCGAGGGTGTAGGCAACGTTGAGGAGTTCGTTGGGGATAAATTTGACGGCGTCGGCGATCATGATCGCGTTATAGAACACGATGCCCAGAAAAATAATCATGATGCGGGCAGGTTCATCCAGTCCGACCCAGAGGATAATCAACGGGACGAAGGCAGCGACAGGCATATAACGGACGGTGCCGACAATGGGCATGAAGAGATTTTCCATGCTGTAGAAAGTGCCTATTGCAATACCGATGGGGATACCGACGAGGGCTGCGGCAAGGAAGCCTGCGAAGACGCGAAAACAGCTTGCAAAGATGTCGGTCAGGAGCTGGTTTTCTAGAAATAAAGCGATGCCCGACTGTAGGACGGCAGTGGGGGTGGGGAGAAATGTGGAGTTTGACCGTCAAATTGAGGAGTACTGCCGCCCTTTTGAGCAGGCCATTGAGCAGGTGGATACGATTCTCGGCATCGCGCGCCGCGCCGCAGAGGTGCTGGTTTCAGAAATCGGTATTGATATGACTCGCTTTGGCAGTGCCAGCCATCTGGCCTCCTGGGCAGGACTCGCTCCAGGCAATTATGAAAGTGCGGGCAAACGTCTCTCTGGCAAAACCCGACAAGGGAATCAAACCCTACGGCGTACCCTGATTCAGTCCGCTTACGCTGCGGGTCGCACGCAAACTTATCTGGGAGCGCAGTATCGCCGCTTGGCGGCAAGACGGGGAAAAAAACGGGCAGCGGTTGCAGTCGCTCACTCGATTCTGGTGATTGCCTACCACCTGATTGAGCGCAATGATGCATACCGGGAGTTAGGGGTCAACTACTTCGACAATCAGAGACCCGAAGCCACTCAGAAACGGCTGGTCAAGCGCTTAGAGAAGTTGGGCTATCAAGTCACCCTGCAACCCCAACCTCAGACTGCTGCTTAAACCCATAACTCTATTTTC
>JBIKWV010000541.1:0-4276 GCA_044356135.1 Elainellaceae cyanobacterium | reverse complement strand
CAAGCAGTATCGAGCGATCGCAACGCGCTACGACAAGTTAGCAGAGACATTTCTCAGTGCGATTTACATGGCTGCTGTCGTCATCTGGCTTAATTGATGACACGCCCTAAGGGCTTGTAAATGAATAACTTCACCCCCCTCAATCCCCCCTTGGTAAGGGAAACCCCCACCCCAGCCCTCCCCTTACCAAGGGGAGGGCTGGGGTGGGGTCGGTTCGGACAAAGCATGAGGTTATTTTTTTACAATGCCTAAGGGGCGTTTTATCCGTATAGTCCTGGTTAATGAAGTCCCGGTTCTTTTCATCTGATCACCCGAAATGTGAGATTAATTCGAGGTTGAACCTTCTTTGTGGTTTTCGCAATCTGATGCTGCCAGAAATGCTGAGTAGAACCTGCCATCAGTAGGAAACTACCGTGCGTCAAATCAACCTCAACCTTCGATAGCTCCTTGCGGTACTTGTGTTTCAGCGCAAACCGTCGCGTTCCACCAAAACTGACTGAGCCAATGACGGGATTTTCTCCTAATTCAGGTTCATCGTCGCTGTGCCATGCCACGCTGTCCTGTCCTGTTCGATAAAGGTTCAGTAGCACGCTGTTGAACTCTACACCTGCCAGTGGCTCAATCCGCGACTTGATTTCTACTAGACTCCGTGTCCATTCATAAGGAGTCATTTGAATGCCTGAATAGGTATAGGATTTGCCCGGTTCTCCATACCAGGCTGTCAACCTTGGCAGAGGTACTGTTTTACCAAAGATTTTGATCTGGTCTTGTTGCCACAGGATGGTTTGATTTAGCTCCTGATAGAGGCGATCGCTCTCCTCCACACCAAACAGACCTGGATACAGACGTACCTCTGCGTCTGGCATTTCCAGGTTGGTCAGATCCGCTACCGAGGTTCGCTCTGTCTCAAACCCAAAGTGCATTTGCTGATATGAGGTCATTATCGGCGCTGTGCCTACGGGTCAAGGAGTTACAAAAATAAGTCTAACTCATCACCCACTGCCACAATCGCTACAGCGGAGTCACCTGTGCGATCGCCCCCCGCTCCTCCTCCGTCATTTCCCAGCCCAGCGCCCCGGCATTCTGCTGCGCCTGACTGGCATTTTTTGCCCCCGGAATCGGCACCACATTCCCCTGAGCAATCAGCCAGTTCAGCGCCACCTGGGCGGGAGTTCGATCGTACTTCTGTCCAATCTCCTTCAGCAGATTGATCAACGGCATCAGCTTCTGCAAACCCTCTTGGGAGAATCGCGGGTCAAGCCGACGGGCACCCGTTGGCTGCGTGTAATTTTCGGGAGTGTACTTGCCCGTGACCAATCCTTGTGCCAGGGGACTATAGGCCAGAATTATCACGCCCAGCTTTTTGGCAGTGTCCAGCACGCCATTGTTCTCAATCTGCCGCGCCAGCAGGGAGTACTGCACCTGATTCACCGCCAGCGGAACTCCGCGTTTTGCCAGCAACTCATACGCCCGCTGCATCTTCTCCGCCGAGTAGTTGCTGACACCGACGGCCTTAATCCTGCCCTGCTGCACCTCATCGGCCAGGGCATTCATCAGGGTTTCTTCTCCCATGAAGAAATCGAATGGCCAGTGAACCTGGTAGAGATCTACCGACGGAAGCTGGAGTCGCTTCAGGCTGGCAGTCAGTGTGTCAGCAACCGCGCTGGCGCTGAATCGCCAGGGCAATGGGAAATACTTGGTGGCGATCATGACGGGCTGGTTGGTCTGTTTCATAAACTGCCCCAGCAGTTTCTCCGATTCACCAAACCCGTAAATTTCAGCCGTATCAAAGAAATTCACGCCCGATTCCACGGCTGCGTTAAATGCCTGCTGCACCTCGGCTGCGTCGTAATCTTTGCCGTAGCTCCAGAAGAGGCGATCGCCCCAAGCCCAGGTTCCAATCCCCAGAGCCGGAACCGTTACACCACTCGCGCCAAGGGTCAGGGTTTGCATAATCGTTTAAGAAACTTAACACTGTTTTTAGTGTAGCGTCCGTTGGGTGGATGGGTGGATGGGTGGATGGGTGGATGGGTGGATGGGTGGATGGGTGGATGGGTGGATGGGTGGATGGGTAGGGGTTTAGCATTCGGGCCAATCAGTTCTGGCGAAGTCACAGGCTGTAATACCCGAATGCTAAACCCGTACGAGAGGGTGGATGATGGATGGTGAGATGCAGGGGCATGGCATTTTAGCCGAATGCCACGCCCGTACAATGGGGGGTTGCGATGGATGGTTTCACCGAAATTGAGCAGCAGCTACCGGGAGTTGTAGAACAGGCAGAATCACTGGAAGAATTCCAGCGCTGGCTGGAAGCCCAGCCCTGGGTTCAATCTGTGACGTTGGAGGATTACTGGATCAAAACACATCCGCCCCAGCGGGAATTTGTAGTGGAGTTGAAGGGCGATTCCCCCGCCGGGGAACTGCAAAGCAACAGCAATTCCACCGTGACGCGAGTCATTGACGTGTATGTGTTGGAAAATGGCAGGCTTCGCTTTAGCGATTGGCGGCAGTAAGTAGGCCGGCGCGATTAAGCTTAAAACCCAAAAAGCTGTTCCGCCCGCTACGCGGGCGGAACAGCTTTTTGGGTTTTAACTTTTTCCACGCGCTTGAAAAGCACTGATACGGCCTGTTATACAAAGGTCGCAGCGGTGACGCTACCGGGCTGCACCCATCTGAGCGTCGCCAGCAAGTCGCCGGTGCGAGTCACGCTCAGGAGCGTATCGCTACCGCTACCCTTAATGCTCAGGTCAGCGAACCTCAAGCCACCCCCCAGCGAAATTCTGTCATTGCTGTTGAAACCAATGATGGTTGCTTCGCCGGAACCTGCGCTGAGATTGAGCTGATTAATGCCGCTGCCAATGTAAATCAGATCCACGCCTGTTGAGGTAATGGTGTTGTTACCTTCGCCTGCGTAGATCGTGTTGCGACCGCTACCGGCCTGGATGACATCGTTTCCAGCACCAGCATAGAGCAGGTCATCACCGCTACCAGTGCTGATGTTGTTGTTGCCTTCCCCTGCATAAATGGTGTTTTTGCCGTTGCCTGCGCGAATGATGTCGTTCCCCGCACCGCCGAAGATCAGGTCATCCCCGGCTCCCGTGATGACGGTGTTCTGGCCTTCACCCGCGTAGACCGTGTTATTACCTGAGTTGATGCTGATGCTGTCGTTTCCGGCTCCTGCATAAACGGTGGCAGCACCTGCAGCGGCGATCGCATGGTTGCCCTCGCCTGCAAACACGGTACCGCTGCCAATATTGATCCGTTCGTCTCCGGAGCGGCCAAACACCGTCACATTGTTGCCCAGGGCAAACAGGCGATCGCCCTCACCCAGAAAAATCTGCTGGTTGTCGCCCTCCACAATCCGAGGTGGGTTGAACTCGAAGATACTGGTGGTGCGGCTGACTTCGTTCGTGACGACCAGCAAGGGTTTGCCGTTGGGACTGCTGTCGGCAGGGATGAACGTCAGTCCTTCGGGCGCGATGTCGTCGGGTGAGGTGTTGTTGTATTCAATGAACAGCGGCCTGAAGGGATTGGTGACATCGTAGACCATGACCCCGCCAACGCGCTCCAGACCCACAAAGGCAAAGGTGCGATCGCCAATTTTGCCCAGCACAACGCCCTCTGGTTCCGGGCCTTTGTCGTCGCTGCGGGTATCGGAGGTGTCTGCGATGCCGTTGGAATTGAACAGCGTGGGCACCGCTGCTGCGGTCAGGCGCTCGAACTGATTGCCGCTGTCGTAAACCAGATTGCCGCTGGTGTCACGGATTGAGAAGGAACGTGTGCCAAAGGTGGTGATGCGATCGATATCGCCGTCACCGTCCAGATCGCCATCCGTGACAGAAACGCGCAGTCGTCCCAGCACCGCACTATTTTTTAACGCTGCTGCATTGGGAAAGACAACGGGATCGAGCACGTAGTCGCTACTCCCGGCGCGAATCTCATCAGTAAAGCCGGTATACTCCCGCGTGTCGCCTTCGTTAGCGGTGACCAGATAGGTCTGGCCGTTGTAGGTGTAGCGGGCGATCGCATCCGGTTGGTACAGACCAAATACGGGCTGATTGCGAATGTTGATGCCGCCGTCGCGATCGCTGCTGTCCAGCCCATTGAGCTGGTCAAACTGGACAATGCCCAGTTTGATAGCGGCAGGAACAGTTGGTGCCGAGAGTCTACCGTCACCCGTTACCGATGCACCCCCAACCCCAAAATCGTTGTCGTTGAGGATGGCGATCGTATTGTTATCGATCAGCGTCAGCCCTTCCAATTTTTCAACGCCGGT
>JBIKWV010001104.1:0-4277 GCA_044356135.1 Elainellaceae cyanobacterium | reverse complement strand
CAACGCCAAAACTGGGATTTTGATTTAATAGCAGATCCCTTAGGGGATCCTGTGATTATCGGCCTTCGATTGTTACCGGACTTTTGACTAAATTGCGCCGATTTTCCTCGAAAGGCTGCCTACATCAGCATTTCGGAAAAAACGTCGCTAAAATAAATGTGCTGCGAAACGCCCTCTCAGAGGGTGTTTCGCAGCATTGGAAAATAGTCAAAACTCCAGGATTGTTAAGTTATGATTACCTCTCGCTACTTAATCGCTAATTAGCTATAAAGTGTTTTCGGTGATTCATTTGACTCCACTCAGGAATGCTGCATGAGGCCGCTCCGCTACACCTCACTAAGGATCACGAATAATTTAACCTGGAATATTTGGCATTGCTGATTGGGAGGATGAATTTTGTAGAGAGCCACGCTAAGCGCGGCCCTTTACAAAATTCATCTCTGAATTAAGCAACGCCGAATATTTTTTGAGCAACGCGATATCACCAGAAAAATTGATGATTAAGGAATGAGGGATTTAACATGGCTCAGGATCTAGCGCAACAACTCCGGGAAGGCACCGTACAGTCCCACACTGCTGCTGAAAACACCGCCTATATGAAGTGCTTTCTAAAAGGAATTGTTGAGCGCGAACCATTCCGTAAACTGCTGGCCAACCTGTACCTGGTCTACAGCACCCTCGAAGCAGAACTTCAGCGCTATGTGGATGATCCAGTGGTGGGGCCAATGGTCTTCCCTGAAGTCTTCCGTACCGCCAATCTGGAGCGCGATCTGGCTTTCTACTACGGGGAAAATTGGCCTGAGCAAATTACTCCGCTGCCCGCAGGTCAGGTTTACGTCGATCGCCTGAAAGAAATTTCTAACACAGATCCTGCTCTGTTGATCGCTCACTCCTACACCCGTTACATGGGCGACCTCTCTGGCGGTCAGGCACTGAGAAATATTGTGCGATCGGCCCTCAACCTGCCACCCGATCAGGGCACTGGCCTGCACGACTTTGAGCAACTGCCCACAGTGGAAGCCAAGCGGGAATTCAAAGAAAAATATCGTCAGGCGCTGAATTCCCTCCCCGTTGATGACACTACGATTCAACGCATTGTTGATGAAGCCAATCATGCCTTCCGTCTGAATCGGGATGTCGTTCACGAACTGGAGGAGGATGTGAGAACAGCGATCGGCGAACATGTGTTTGATCTGATCACCCGTCAATCCATCCCTGGTGCGACGGAGCACCCCGTTCACCGTACTGTGAAAGAAACCGTTACGGTAGAGTACAGCATCTAACCCTCTTTTGTTACCTTGATGAAAGTAACCTAAGCTGGAAGAAGTTGCGTTCAAACTGAGAATTGCATAGAGTTACGATAAGCCATCTCAACCATTAGGTTCATTGATGACTCCTGCTTGTTATACAGCGCTTTGCAAGCGCGTGTGGTAAAAGTTTTTGTTGAGAGCTGCACTCCGCGCGGCTCTCAACAAAAACTTTGGTTCTATCTCAGCGCAAAGCGGTGCATGTTGCTAAACGATGTTAGTGCCTATGCTACTGTTGAGAGTATTATCTATCCCTTGCCCTTCAAGATTTATAAACTAAAATCCCGTTTCAATTTGGAGAATAAGTACCAATCAAAACCGCAGATTGCAGTGGAAATCATTCGTGAAATTCCAGCGGTGGGATTTGCGATCGAACAGGTGCTAGCTGATAGCTCATATCGTGAAAATGGTGGGGTCACAGGCGTTTTAGACCAAGTGAGACAACCTTATTGCGATTGGGAGATGGGAACGACCTGGAAAAGTTCTTGAATAATTTGCGTTTATTGCTGTGGCGACATTGGTATTGGGTATGCTTAGAAAAATGGTTACGGTTTTTTCGGTATCTTGACTCTAACAAACTTTCAATTAGTTGATGGATTGGGTGGACACTTCTCAGGTTCTTCCAATCCCAAAATTTGAAAGCAGCTCGATGGGACTTGAATGTCTTCTCATTCGGATTAACAGGAGAGGGATGACCTGATTGTTCACAATTGAGCAGGGCACAGAGAGTTTGGACTGAAACCAACCAACACCTAAATATACGTTACGAATCGCATTTCACAAAGACAAGATCAAGTAAGCTGATTGATAGGCTCTAACAGTCCATAAAAAGGTTGGCTTATGTTTCCAAAATCCTTTTGTGTTCTCCCATTCTACCAGAGCACTATTTCCAACGCAGGGCAGGGCAGACTATGTCAGCACTGCTATGGAGGGGATTTTTTATCGTTGCATCAGACTACCTTCGAGCAAATTTGGAATTCCGAACATCTTCGCTTAATTCGATCTCGCATGATTGAGGGGAAAGAAGTAGAAGATTGTGCACCTTGCTATCAAACAGAGGAAGATGGTGGAAAATCTCTTCGTCAACTGGTAAATTCTGGTGCTCAATATTTCTTCGAAGCCTCCAACGACACTCAAATTATCGAGAAAGCATCCGCTATAGTCCGTGACCATGATGGCAACGCCCCATATCCTTCAGCGTTGAATCTTTGGCTTGGCAATCATTGTAACTTAAAGTGTAGGATGTGCAATCCTGCTTTCAGCTCACAGATTGCTTCGGATGTCGTGCATTCAAAATGGTGGGGTGAACCAGCCAAGTCAGAAACGGTGAGTTGCCTGATCGAGAATCCCGATTGGTCCAGGAATGAAAAAATTATTTTTGATGAGATCTTTGAGCATGTGGAGTGTCTAAAGCAGATCCAGTTTTTTGGAGGAGAACCGCTACTTCATCCAATGGTAACGAAAGTTCTTGAGAAGCTAGTAGAAACTGGTCATGCAGCACATATCACAGTATATATATCGACCAATGGCACTGTATATTCCAAACGCTTATCGACACTACTGAGAAATTTCTTGTCAGTGTTAGTCGGGTTTAGCCTTGATGGAGTAGGAAAACTTCAGGAGTATATTAGAACACCCTCAAAGTGGAGCCTTGTTAGTCAAAATATTCTTGATTTTCAGAAAGACAAGGTTCCCATATCAATTCAGTCAACTGTTCAAACCTACAATATCTTCGGACTTCTCGATCTGGCTCGTTGGTGTGGGCAAAATGAAATTTTATTTCAACTGAATGTTCTATATGCCCCGGATTTCTTGTCCCTTGACCTTCTGCCTCAAAACATCATCAATGAAGCTCTAAAAGAGTGGTTGGAGTATTCAGAAAATGAATGTACAGAGGATAACAGAGAGAGTGTTGAGACAGTTATTGCTGCGTTGCGTCGCCCAAGACCAGATTCCAGAAGCTTAGAGATTCTACAAGACAAATTCATTCGATTTACTAACGATCTAGACCACTCTCGACATCAATCGTTTGCTGCGACTTGTCCCAAATTTTACGATAGCCTCCTGAAGGCAGGGTTTGACTTTCATCTAAAGTATCAGTTTTGTCCTTCCTGGTTGCAAATCCAAGCGACGACCAGGAGCCTGAAAGAAGAAAATAGCTACTTAAAACATCAGTTGAGTCAAACTCAAGCTGAATTATCTCAAGCTACGGCGGAAATTGAGGCGATGAAGAGTAGTAAATTTTGGAAAACCAGAGTGTTCTGGTTCTCAATTAAACGGAGATTGAGATTCCCAATCAATTGAGCAATCTAGATTATCTTCATGTCTTGAGAATCCAACTGAGCTAAAAAACTAAATTATTCAAGTTAGGATAAGCGTGTGAAATTCATTATTCTTTGCTATCCAAGATCTGGATCTACGCTATTGATAACAGCCCTGGGTGCACACCCACTTATAAGTCAAGGCATGGAAATATTAAATCCGGTGCTGGAAGGTGATGACCCGTGGGTTCACTGGCGCACGTCAACCTTTAAAGCTCTCTATGGTGAGCACGAAACCTATCTCAATCAGTGTGGGTATCTTGACGATAAGCGATTCGATCTCAGTTTATTGCTGAGATTATTCTTTAAAGAATTCGATTGCACAAAAATAATGTACGATCAAATTGATCCGCATTCTCAAGTTTGGAAATACCTGGAATCTTTAGATGACTTACGTGTGATTGTCCTTAGAAGAAATATTGTTGAAGCAGCTGTTAGTTTCCGCATCGCCATGGACTCTAATGTCTGGCACATTCCCACACAGAATTCTTATATTTGGTATTATCCCGAGCAAGAAGAAAATCCAGCATCACCCAGTTTGGTATATCAGCGTGAATACTTTGAATGGTTCTTCAATCACTTCTGTGCATTGGAAGAATTCTGTGTTAGCAAGTTCAGAAATCATGAAACTATTTTTGTTGATTATCAT
>JBIKWV010000540.1:0-4279 GCA_044356135.1 Elainellaceae cyanobacterium | reverse complement strand
AGTGTTTTATCCAGAGAACGGGGTGTTGCATTGCAACTACTCTCCTCTCTGGAACGCCCTACACTTTGTTGTCAAGGTTCAGTTGGGCAGTGCGAATTACCGCCAATCTGCCTGGAACAATTGTACCAGCAAGATTGGCGATTTCGGGGGTATTGAACCCCACTCAATCGCCGCTCCTATCCCCCATCGCCGCCAAGCTTCGCTGTGGCGGGAGTATCTCGGAGAATTGAGATGGGCTATCCTGTCCTCAACTCACCCCTGCGATTCTACAGAATGATGCCCAAAAGTCGATCGCTCCGGGTCGTTCTGACGGTAGCCGCTCTGTTCTGGTTGATTTGCTGTGGATTGGCGCTGCATCGGTATCTCAACTTCTTCCCGTCCTACGTTTCCTTCGATCAGGGCATTTTTAACCAGTTGTTCTGGAACAGCCTGCACGGTCGGCTGTTTGAAAGTTCGCTCTCTTCCACCGAATCGATTGCAGTCGCCCAGGGGCAAATACCCAGGGTGGACTATCACCGTCTGGGGCAGCACTTCACGCCCGCACTGATGCTGTGGCTCCCGTTCTATGCGCTGTTCCCCTCAGCAGCGGGATTGTCTGTGCTGCAAGTGACGCTGGTGACTGCGGGGGGGCTGGTGCTGTACGCCCTGGCGCGGCACTACCACCCGCCCCATGTTTCCGCCTGGATCACCGTCAGCTATTTTTTCGCCGGAGCGGTGATGGGGCCAACGCTGGCAAATTTCCACGATATCTGCCAGATCCCGCTGTTTGTATTTAGCCTACTGCTGGCGATGGAAAAGCGTCGCTGGTGGGTGTTTTGGCTGCTGGCGGTGCTGACACTATTGGTGCGAGAAGATGCAGGCGTTGTTCTGTTCGGAGTGGGATTTTACCTGCTGGCCAGTCGCCGCTTTCCCTGGATTGGGGCTGCTGTCTGTGGGCTAAGTTTTGGCTACATGCTGCTGCTCACCAATGTCGTCATGCCACTCTTCTCTGACGATGTTTCAAAACGGTTCATGGTGGAGCAGTTTGGGCAGTTTGTGGATGGACAGGAAGCTTCGACGCTGGAGGTGATCGGGGCGATCGCCCGTCAGCCCGGTCGTCTGCTGGTGGAACTGGTCACCCCCGTCGATCGCACCCTGAAATACCTGCTGGCCCAGTGGCTCCCGCTGGCCTTTGTGCCTGCGTTTTCCCCCTCCGCCTGGGCGATCGCCGGATTCCCCATGCTCAAAAACTTCCTGCGCCAGGATCGCACCGCCCTCTCGGTAGACCTGCGCTACGCCATGACCCTGGTTCCCGGCCTGTTCTACGGTGCCATTCTCTGGTGGCAGCAGCACCCCAATCTGTTTCAGCCGCGCACGAAGGTATTCTGGCGGTTCTGCTGGGCGATCGCCCTGATGGTCACCCTGACGGCCAACCCCAACCGCGCCCTGTCTTTTGCCATCCCCGACTCGTTCCGCCCCTGGGTGTACGTTGCGCCATCGCAACAGTGGCAGCATTCTCAGGCGGTACGGGCCGTGCTGGCCCAAATTCCCGCTGATGCGTCCGTGTCGGCCAGCACCCACCTGGTGGCTCACCTGTCGAGTCGGCGCGAGGCGGTTCGTTTTCCCGGTACGCAGGTGCAGAACGACGCAGGGCAGGTGATTTCGGTGGATTATCTGGTCACCGACCTGTGGTACCCCCGTCAGTTTCAGGTGGCGTTTAAGGACGATCGGGCGCAACTGAAGGAGCAAATGGGGGCGATCGCCAACCTGCTGGAGCAGAAAAGCTATGGACTGGTAGATTTCAGCGACGGCGTGGTGCTGATGCGGCGGGGACAGTCCTCGAATCCAGCCGCTCTCGAACAATGGGAGGCGTTCAGCGCCAAAACCAGTCAAGGTTTAAGGTGAAGTTGGGGAGAACATCTTCTCCCGATAGGGCAGTCGGTGCTTGTAACATCTGAACCGCCTGGCCTGCTCGATAAATTTCAACTTGTCGGTCTTTTGGGTTGAGCAGCCAGCCAAGGCGTAAACCGCTCCTGAGATACTCCTGCATCTTCGCCTGAACTGTACTGAGATTGTCAGTAGGCGACATGAGTTCCAACACAAAGTCGGGACAAACAGGGGGAAATCGACGCTTTTGCTCTGGAGCCAGCCTGTCCCAGCGAGACTGCTCAATCCAGGAGACATCTGGAGATCGGTCACCACCCTCTGGCAAACGAAAACAGGTAGAAGAATCGAAGATAACACCCAGTTTTGCTGTGCGGTTCCAGATGACAAAATCAGCAATCAGCTCTGCATTATCTTTGCCCGTTTCTCCACCTGTCGGTGACATGATCACGAGTTCTCCGGTGGAAGCACGTTCGAATTTAAGCTCAGGATTGGCTTCGCAGAGCTGCTCGAATTGCTCGCTGGTAAAGTTCGTGATAGTGCTGAGGTCAATCGTGAAAGCTGGCATCGGATGGATCCTCCTGCCTCCCAATCCTACCGTCCCCTGAATAGTAGCGACCAGCCCTCCACCGTGCCCAGCGTTTTTCCACCCTGAAGATTCAGCTCCTGTTTGGTTTTCTGGTCAAGCAGGAGGTAAACCTGTGGATTCTGTTGCCAGACTTCCTTGATTTGTGCTTCTGAGCGGGGGCTGATCTGGCGATCGCTGTAGAAATCCAGGGAAGGTCGATGGTGAGGATGAGAAGTGTAGATCTCCTCATCGGGAAGCGTATTGCGCTGCACCAGCACTGCAACGGGCTTCACCGGATAGTCTTCTGCCAGTTCCCAGACCCAGTGACCCGACAGCATAAACAGCAGCAGACTCAGATAGCTGCCCCAGATCAGCACCGTAACAAAATTAGCGTTACTTTCGCTCAGCAGCACCGACACCACCAGCATCGTCACCCCCACCGCCGCCATCACCGTTGCCAGATCCAGCTCGCGGGGAGTGCTGAAGAAACCAAAGTAGAGGCTACCGCCCATGCCTGCCAGGGCCAGCAACGCAAACATGCGCCCCCAGAGGGATGAGTAAGGTTGGGCGTTGGGCTGACGGATGCCCTTTTTGCCCTGTTCCCACATGTCAGCCAGTTGTGCCCCCACCACAAACGACAGCGCCGGAAACAACGGCAGAATGTACCAGGGTAATTTGGTCATCATCAGCGTGATGGCAGAGAAGTAGCCAATGCTCCACACCAGCGACAGTTTGGCCCAGCCCATCACCCGGTTTTCCCAGGCGGAGCGAAACCCGGCGGGGAGGAACAGAATCCAGGGGGCACCGTACTTGAGTAGCTCCAGCAGGTAGTACCAGGGGGGGCCGCTGTTGTTCTCAACGGACTCCCAAATTCGCAGCGCCGACTGATTGCCCAGGTTATCCACCACAAACTTCAGACCATACGCCTGCAACTGTGCGCCATACCACAGGCCAACGGGCACCGCCCCCAAAAAAATCCCCAGCCACAGGTAGGGCTGGGTCAACAGGCGGGGGGTGTCCCACACCATGAAGGAAAGGGCGATCGCCCCCATCAGTACCGCCAGCATCACCCCTTTGGTCAGACACAGCAGTCCTAAACTGAGGCCAATCCCCAGGGAAAAGCGCACATCCCGGCGGGCACGCAGCACACACCAGAGCATCAGCAACGAGAAAAAGACGACGGCTCCATCCAGCATGGCCAGCCGCCCCAGGCGCACAACGGGCAGGAAGGTGAGAAAAACCAGCGCCGAGAGCAGGGCAGGCAGGCGGCGGGGGAACAGTTCCCGGCCTGTGACATACATCAGGGGAACCGACAGTGCAGTGAGCAGTGCCCCCGGTAGTCGAGCCATCCACTCGTTGAAACCGCCGATGTCGTAGGCGATCGCAATCAGCCAGTGAACCAGTGGCGGCTTGTTGATATAGGGCTGTCCGTTCAGTTCGGGGTGTAGCCATACCAGCTCAGAGGAGCTGCTCTGCCAGATCTCACGGGCGACTTTTGCCACCGTCCCCTCGTCCCAATCCCGCAGGGGTAGGCCCCCCAGATTCACAAGAAATAAAACTAGCGCACCCAGAAGGAGGATCGTAAACCAGAGCCGATCGCTCTGGCGATTCTCTCTCCACAACCCGTACCAAGCCTTATCCAATGTAGACATCCTGAGTCATTAACCCACTTCTTTACGACACCGGCCTTTTCTGCCTTAAGGCTCCAGCAGTTCTGGGTCTAATCGAATATAACCTGATGCAGTTTTTCATTGGGCGATTCTAAACCGTTAATTCAGAAGTATGGCTGTAGCCACTTTGGTTAGGACAAGGGGTGCAGGGGGTGTGCCCCTGCGTGGGGGCACACCC
>JBIKWV010000539.1:0-4280 GCA_044356135.1 Elainellaceae cyanobacterium | reverse complement strand
CAATCAATGTTTTGGTTAGGACAAGGGGGAGTGGGGGCGGTGCCCCCACGCAGGGTTACACCCCCTGCCCCCTCAAGGGGGTACACCCCCTGCCCCCTCAAGGGGGTACACCCCCTGCACCCCGACCTAATCAACCGCTCAATTGCTATGGCCTGATATAAGCCAGATTCACAACGTCTACAGTTTTGGCAGAACCTCCGCCAGCACCGGCCCCGGAAGCAGAGACAGGGCCTGGTTTTGCCCCGGAATGCCGCAGTGCTGGTATAAGGCACGAATGGCCTGAATAATGCTGTTGAGGGCGGTCTTGCGAAAATCTGGCTGTTCTTGCCATGCTTCCAGTGCCTTCAGGTGGTGTTGAATGGCAGTGTTCAGGTGTTTGGCTTTCTCCGGGGTCTCAGGGCAAAGATCCGATGCTGTTGCAAACTGATAATGCGTCAGGCCAAGATTGTTTTGGGTGGCGGCGAGGTCAAAGGTAAGCGGGTGGGTGCTGCGGTTGCCAGCGGCAATCGCCCCTTCATAAGCCGCAATAGCCTGCTTCAGATATTCCCCGCGCTCCGTGGGCTGCTGCTCCAGTTGGGTGGCCATATGCCAGCAGGCAGTCCCCAGATTGTTCTGGGTGGCAGCGGCAGCAGTGGGGTTATTTTCAGGCGTGCGGTATTGCAAAGCGCTGTGGTAGGCAGCGATCGCCCGCTTCAGCCAGTCCTGGGCATGCTCGTGCTGGGCTAAATTCCAGCAGGCGGTACCCAGGTTGTTCTGAATCATGGCATAGCTGATAGCGTCACGCTCTGGGGTATAGTAGCGCAGTGCTTCGGTATAGGCGGCGATCGCCTGTTCCAGATTGCTCTCTGGTTGGCGGTGCTGGGCCAGATTCCAGTAGCTGGTGCCCAGGTTATTCTGCACCGTCGCGTATTGCAACGGTTCTGTATCGAGCTTCCAGAACCGCAGTGCCTCCCGGTACGCCTGCACCGACCGCTGCAAATTCTCGGCAGGTTGCAGATGCAGCGCCAGGTCGGCAAAGGCTGCGCCTAGGTTGTTTTGAATCAGCGGGTAATTGTTCTGATTCTGTGCGTGCAGCTTCACCAGTGCCAACTGATAGGACTGGATGCTCTGCCTCAGATACGCAAGCTGATCATCGGCTGTGTCGCCGCGCTTGCTCAGCATCCAGTACAGATTGCCCAGGTCGTTCAGCACATCGCTCCACATTGGTGAGCTTTCTGCCAACCAGTTGAGCGTTTGCTCATAGGCATGGATTCCTACCAGCAGGAAGTCCTGCGATGCCTCTCCCTGTTCAATGCGATCGCGATAAAAATCCCCCAGCGCCCGATAAGCCTCCGCCATAACGGTGGGTGGCGCATTTTTCTGAAGCAGCGCTTCGACCTGTTGCAGCAGGTGCGCCTCCAATTCGTGGGGCAACAATTCCCGTGGAGGTTCATCGCGCCCTTGCTCTGGTGCAGGCTGTTCCTGAAGCGGTACCGATGAGGGGACTACATCGGGCAGGGGTACCGTCGCAACTTCAGCCTCAGCCTCAGGTTTAGTTGGCTCAGGGAGTTGAGGAGTAGCCCGGGTTTCGATCGGCGGGGCGATCGGGGTAGATTCCAGAACTTCCCAGTCTGTGAACAGATGAGGGGTCACCAGAGGTTGGGCCAGCCCTTCGAAATCTGCCCAGGTGGAATCTGCGGGCGACTGGGCAACCGGATAGTGAGTCTCCCGTTGCCCCTGTTCGACGGGATTGGGGGTCACGTTCTGCTGTTCTCGTTTGACCAGTTCCTGCTCCAGTCGTTTCCACAAATCCTCCGGGGGAACGGGAGGAAGATGGGGCGCTGCTTCAGGGACAGGGGGAGTTGCAATTTCGACCGGGGTTGGAGTCGGATCGATGATTGCTGCCGCTGGAGTCGGAGCGACAGTTGCAACTGCAACACGCGACTCAGCAGGGGTCGGGGGTGGGGCAGCGATTCCCTCTTCGGGGAACGGCGAAGTAACCGCCACCGTCCGCTTGCGAGAACGCGCCACCAGGGGCACGGGTTCTCCAGCAAACTCAAATACAGCGGTACGACAGCGCCAGAACTCCGGAGCCGAGTGAGGTAGAGCGCGAAACCAGGGCTGGGGCAACCACAACAGCAGACTGGAATCCAGTGCAGGCAGGCTCCGCTCAATCTCCTGGAGGTGCGTCAGAAACAGCCGTTGAACCGCCGCAGACTGCCGGGTGATCTGCTCCGCTCCCAAAAATTGGAAGGCCGGGGTCTGTGGCCGACCTGGACCTGTGGGGGGAGTCGCCTGCTGTAGCCAATTTCTAATCTGCCCAATGGGATCTGGATTGGTGGGGTTCAGCCGCAGGCTGACGATGCGGGGATAGGAGTGGCCTGGTGCATCGGTAGGGCGCTGGTGCTGGGCAGCAGCGGAGCCAGGGGGATGAGTCAGATCAGCCTGGAGCTGCGACGCAAGGCGATCGCGCAATGGTAGATCGTCACAGACTGCGATGAAGACCTGGCGACGCAGGTTGAGTCCCAACGCCAGCTTCAGTCGCTGCAGCGTCTGTTGGTTCAGCCCCAAAATCGTGCGAGAAGGAATGTCGGCCACAAGTGGAAAAAGGAAAAGGTGGAGCAGCGTGTGCTATCTCCTTCTTCACCTGCTTTCTCAGGCATTCAGGACAAGATCCCTCTTGGTAGCGTCAGTTTCAACCATTTGTCAAGTGCATACCATCCATTTGGTGTAGATCAATCGATATTGTGGCGATACAGCACTTTGCAATTGCATGAGGTACAGAGTTTTTGTTGAGAGCCGCGCTTCGCGCGGCTCTCAACAAAAACTTTGGTTCTATCTCAGCGCAAAGCGCTGTATTTGGGGAAACTGTTAGACCACTACCTGACTCTGCTGGAGCGCCTGCAGGTTCAATGCCGCCAGTCGTTCGTAGGCATGATCGATCGTTCGTGCTCCCCGTAGAAAGCCCGTATTGGCTCCGGGACAGATGTGCTCAAGGGATTCTGGAGCAAACCGTTCCAACAAACGCTGCACACTGGTTAACTGCCGACGCCAGTGGAAGGTTTTTGATAGACGCAGGGGAACAGGGTCTCCCTGCTGGTTGGGCAACAGGTGCCGCCCTGAGAATAAAATACCGCCCTGGGCAGCATGGTACAGGCAGGCAGAGCCGGGGGAGTGACCGGGTGTCCAGATGGCCTGATTTTGAGGACTAAGGCTCATCTCGTGCTGAAACGGAGTGACTTGAATCTCAGGCAGAAGATACGCCTCCTGCTCCTGGATCACCACCTGGCAATCAAATGCAGACTGAATCGCCACCACTTTGCCAATACTGCCCCGGTGCGTCAAAAACAGCCATCGAACTCCGCCCTGTTCCGACAGAAATGCATGGTTCCCCTCATCCCAGGCCGGACAGTCCACCAGAATATTGCCCGTGCTTTCCTGGATAAGATAGGCGGTGCCGCCCATCGTATCGCGGTTGGGAGGGAAAGCCCAGATCCCGTCGAATACAGAACGAGGCGGTTTTACGGGAGTCGGCGGCAGAACAGGAGCGTCAGAGAACACAGGTAGTCATGGATATTACTTCAGTAGTTGAAGAGAGTGCTTTGCGTGGCGCGCAAAGCACTCTCTTCAACTACTGCATTCTAAAATATCGCCGAGGTAATGGGGGACTGCCTCAAGATGAGATTTCTATTAAAAAACAGGCGTAAAGTACCTCCTCCGGCTGGCCTGGTTATGATAGTAAGAATGCGATTTTGCGGTTGACAGGGGCAAGCCTGTCCGCGATCGCTCGTTCTGCGCGTGCTGTTTCTGCTGAGATCTCCAACATGACCGTCTGGCTGCTCCTGCTTGGAGTTTTGGGACTGTTCACCTATCTGCTGCTGAAGCGGTACGTCACCAGTCTGACGCGCACGCCAGTTTGGGTGCTGTGGCTAATGCTGATGATGCCTGCACTGGTGTGGACGGTGTGGATTGCGGTCTACGGCAGTGCCGTAACGATGCCGCTGGCTGTAATGATAGGGCCGCTGGCAGTGTTCCTACTGCTCTACTGGGTACTGTTAATGCGGGGACGGACGCCCCGACCCATGCCTGCCGAACCCAATGCGACACCCGTGGCTGAAGTCGTCCCAGAGGTGAACGTCAAATCGGCGCTGCGACCGATCAACCGTGAAGAAGAAGCGACCCTGAAAAACTGCTTCCCCTGGACGGTGTATTACCTGCAGGCGGTCGAATACCGTCCCCAGGTCATGATCTGTCGGGGGCAATTGCGTGCCTCCTCAGAGGT
Organism: Elainellaceae cyanobacterium; assembly: GCA_044356135.1. GTDB lineage: Bacteria > Cyanobacteriota > Cyanobacteriia > Elainellales > Elainellaceae > CAZVXA01. The sequence continues at coordinate 19 of JBIKWV010000539.1, read as the reverse complement.
GGCCTACCGAACCGTAGAA
>JBIKWV010000137.1:0-8289 GCA_044356135.1 Elainellaceae cyanobacterium | reverse complement strand
GTTCTGGAACCAATTATTGAAAGGAAGGAAAGAGCAAAGAGTATTCGTAGTCCAGGATGGCAAGGTTCTACGCTGTCATTGAAAACCCGTGAGGGTGAACAGCTACCCGTCGGTAAGAGCAATGATGTCTGGCAATGCGATCATACTCGTGTTGATGTGCTGCTAGTGGATAAACACGGGGAATTGTTGAGTCGTCCCTGGCTTACAACGGTAATTGACACTTATTCCCGATGTGTTATGGGCGTCAATCTAGGATTTGATGCCCCTAGCTCTCAGGTGGTAGCGTTAGCCCTGCGAAACGCTATTCTGCCTAAGAAGTACGGCCCTGAGTATAAGTTGCAGTGCGAGTGGGGTACTTATGGCAAGCCTGCCCATTTATATACTGATGGTGGCAAAGACTTCCGCTCCAATCATCTGAAGCTGATCGGTCTTGATTTGGGCTTCGTGTGTCACCTGCGCGATCGCCCTTCAGAAGGTGGTGTTGTCGAACGCCCGTTCAGAACTTTGAACGACCAACTTTTCTCAACGCTACCCGGTTACACTGGGTCAAATGTGCAGGAGCGTCCAGAGGATGCAGAGAAGGATGCCAGTCTTACCCTGCGGGAGCTTGAGCAACTAATCGTCCGGTTCATCTGCGATCGGTATAACCAGAGCATTGATGCTCGTATAGGCGATCAAACTCGCTTCCAGCGCTGGGAAGCTGGATTGGAAGGAGTTCCCGATGTAATCGAAGAACGGCAACTTGACATTTGCCTGATGAAAGAAGCTCGTCGCACGATTCAGCGAGGAGGCACCTTGCTGTTTGAGAACGCAGTGTATCGCGGGGAATATTTGGCTGGTTACGCTGGGGAAACTGTATCGTTGCGTTTCAATCCCAACGACATCACTACCGTGATGGTGTATCGGAAGGAGAAGAACCGAGATGTATTCCTGGCTCGTGCCTATGCTCAAGGGTTAGAAACGGAACAGCTTTCCTACGAAGAGGCAAAAGCGGCTAGTCGTAGGCTCCGCGCCGCTGGTAAGACCGTAAGTAATCAGGCAATGTTACAGGAGGTACTGGAGCGAGATGCCTTAACTGAAACCAAGAAGAACCGAAAGCAGCGGCAAAAGGAAGAGCAGAAGCTGGCGCGATCGCAATCAGTTCAACCTGTTAATCAACCTCCATCACCAACGGCAGCAACAGTTGAAGCTGAAGCCCCTCAACCTGTAGTTGAAGTTGATTTTGGAGCTGAACTGTTTGACCCAATCAATATTGAAGAACTGACAGGGGGATGGTAGGTATGGTTCAAGCGAAAGAATGGGCTGAAGTTTTAGGCGAAATGCCACCTGATCCTGCTTGGTTGCAGGGAGAGATTGCTCGGTTACAAAAGATAACAGTCATGCCTCTAGAGCAAGTCAATCGATTACATAATTGGTTGGACGGGAAACGAAAATCGAGAAAATCCTGCCGGATTGTGGGAGAGTCTCGAACAGGAAAATCAGTTGCATGTAAAGCTTATTTTTACCGAAACAAGCCTAAACAGGAGGCAGGTAAAAAGCCTATTGTGCCCGTTGTTTGCATTGAAATTCCTCCAAAATGCGGCCTTAAGGACTTCTTTGAGAATGTGATTGAATCTCTCAAGCATCGGGCAACGAAGGGGACAGTGTCGGAGCTTCGTGGGAGAGCGTTCGAGGTTTTGAAAGCCTGCGAAGTAGAGATGCTGATTATTGACGAAGCCGATCGGCTCAAACCTGAGACTTTTGCTGATGTCCGGGATTTTTATGACAAGTTGGGCATAGCCGTTGTTCTAGTGGGCACCGATCGATTGGATGCCGTGATTAAGCGAGATGAGCAGGTTTACAACCGCTTTCTCGCTTGCTACCGCTTCGGCAAGCTATCGGGGGAAGATTTTCAGAAAACCGTTGTGATTTGGGAGCAGAAGGTACTCAACCTTCCAGTGGCATCTAATCTAACCAGCAAGGAGATGCTCAGGATTTTGATGTCAGCCACTGAGGGATTTATTGGGCGCATGGACGAGATTCTGCGAGAGGCCGCGATCCGCTCACTTTCTAAGGGATTCAAGAAGGTGGATAAGGCAGTTCTTCAGGAAGTAGCGAAAGAGTGGAAGTGATGGTGGAATCAGGCATTCAGCCGTGGTTATTTCAAATTGACCCCCTTGGAGGAGAAAGCCTGAGCCATTTCTTGGGGCGGTTCCGACGCCCTAACCATCTAACTCCCAGCGGTTTAGGACAACTTGCAGGGATCGGGGCAGTGGTTGCCCGATGGGAACGGTTTCACTTGAACCCACCTCCCAGCCCGGAAGAACTGGAAGCGTTAGCGAAAGTCGTTGGGGTCAGTGCCGAACGATTGCTGGAAATGCTGCCCCCGAAAGGTGTAGGGATGCAGTGGAGTCCAATTCGGTTGTGTGGAGCCTGTTATGGAAAAACACCCTGCCACCGAATCGAGTGGCAATACAAGTCGGTATGGAAGTGCGATAGCCACCAGCTAAAACTGCTTTCTAAATGCCCAACCTGTGAAGCTCCGTTTAAAATGCCTGCTGTGTGGGAGGACGGTGTTTGTCATCGCTGCCGGATGCGTTTTGTAGAGATGTCAGTACATCAGAAGGTGGCTTAGTGGTATCCAAGATTTGCCTAGAATGAAGTCTGGCAGGCAAGGATATCAATCGAAGTTTCACGTTGTCTTGACAAAAGTAAGCTCTCATGAGGTTTTAAGAGTTGTCTCTCTATGCCATAGTAGATTTAGCAAATCTGGAAGGGTATGGGAGAGAAGCTAAAGTCGCAACCCCTTGTGGAGGCTCTATGTGAGTTTCAGTTTGAGTTGACTGGTGGGAATGAATTGACCCTGCCAGGGCTTTTTTATGCGGCAGTGCGAGACGAATTTCCTGTGCAAACCTCGATGGATGAGGTGAGTTTCCAAATCGGAGCGAGTGAAATTGGAGGTATGGGGCAAGTTGTCAAGTCCCAAAGGCTCCAGCTAAAGCGCCAAGATGACTCAGCCATGCTCCAGATTGGACAAAGCCGCTTAATTGTGAATCAGCTACAGCCTTATGAAAGCTGGGACAAATTTAGGGTAATGATTTCTGAAGCTTTCACGAAATATGTTGAACTATGCGGAGAGTTCACATTAAAACAAGTCGGCTTGCGTTATATCAATCATATAAAGCCTGCTGCAACTGAGGGCTTTAGCATCGACGATTTTTTAGTTATACTTCCTCTATTTCCAAAGCCATTGGATAAACCTATTGGTGGGTTTCAGCAAATTTACGAATTTTCATATACAGTTCCTCCGGCTTCACTTGTCCATAGAACAGGGGTGGTTGAAAAGCTTGACGGTGAAACTGTACTCGTATTAGATATTGATTTTATCTCTAAAGAAACTGCAAATCTCAATAGCAAGGAAGAAACATTTAAGTGGCTCTATGAATGGCTTGATCAAGCTCATAGCCACATTGAGGATGCGTTTATTTCTTCGCTTAATCCTAATTATTATGAGTCTTTGAAATAGGGAAGGTGATTGCTATGTTCTACACAAAAGTTACAAACAACAATTCATCCAAGACTCCCTTATCTAGAAGGGATGGGGCTGTGTCAGAACTTTCTCGATCGCCTTTAGGCGACTTTGGAACCTCCGCTACGAAAATCCCACTGTCCTCACATTCAGCTAATTTAAGAACCTCACAAGTAGCATTTGACTGGGCAAGGAATACCAACCCCTTCCAAAGGCTGAAAAACCTGCTAACCCTGGAAGAGAACTGGGACAGGTATGGCGCTCCCCGATTTTTGAGACCTCAAGTTGTTAGAGCATTTGAACTGTACTCAAATATTTACAGCTATTATCTTTCAAAGGAGATGAACTTTTCGCAGTTCGCTCCATTTATTGCGCCCTGTTCTAATGGTGCAATTTTGTTTGAGTGGGCGGGTCGGAGATTTCCAGAAAGGGAGTTAGAGATTTTTGTGCCATCTTCAATGGAAAGCCCTTTGGAGTTTTTGAAATGTGAAGATAACCTGGAGCAAGAAGGAACTTTTGAGGCTAATCAGGTGAATACTTTGTTGGACTGGCTATTTGCAACTGAACGCTAAATGACTCAAATTCATCAAGTTCAGCCGTCAGATAAACTCTTTAGATGGCTCCATCCTGGGCAATTTGATTGGACTGAAATGCGCCCAACTTCAGCCGCGTTTAAAGATCCCTATATGTCGGTGGATATTGCCCGTCTGACAACGCTTGAAGAGAGTTATGAGCGGGGAAAACTGATAAATAAGAATGCTGTGGCTTCTCTCATGGCAGAGCAAGCATTTGAGAAGGCGCAAACAGTTAAGCATTGCCCAACGCAAGTCTGCGAAGCTTCGGGTGATTTAGTGTGTATTACGGATACGGGATGTCGGGCGTATCAAGCGGATGGACTATCAAGAGAATTAAGATGCACGAACCCAGCGCATGGTTGTGTGATTGGAGATAAACCAAAGCCAGTCGCTCGTTTTTTTGCCAAAAATGCCAAGGTAGAAATTTACCCATCTAACTAAATTGATGTTTTTTAATGAGATTTCAATCTCATGGCTTCTTCCTTTACACCTGAGCCATCACGGCATTGAGTAGGGTAGTTTGTTTGCTGGTAGCGGCATCAATTTGCTGGTCTAGCTGATCGCAAAGAGCCATGAGTTTGTCGATTTTAGTGACGATGCGACGTTGTTCCGCAAGGGGAGGCAGAGAAAACAGAAATTTCTCGATCTCCGACAAATATAAGCAAGGCTGAGCACCACCACGCTTTCTAGCATGAATGGAATTTTGTAGAAGGTTTGAATCCATTGAATATTTTAGGTACGAGGAAGTTATTAACAATGGCTTGATTAAAGCTACACTTCTTACCAATGCAAAAAACGAATCTTCGGGTACTAGTGAAGTTCGCCCAATTGTTCCACCAACAGAAACAATCAGGAGGTCATTAAGTTCTGGGCAGCATCTTTCCCTTGATTTGAGATAATGCTCCTTAGAAATAAAATCACAGTTATCAAAATCTAAATACCCATCTCGCACGTTCTTTGCAGAGAGTAAGCGATAGCCTTCTGAAATTCTTGGTGGTGTTTGATGATCTCCGTCTGTTATTTTTGAGGTGATGTGGCCTAGCCGTACCCACTCCCACCCTTTTGGCAAATCATAAGGAACCTCCTCCGGTTTAATTTCCTGTAGTGGTTTGGATTGCTTGATTTTTCCTTCTTTCACCAACCGTTTCTTCTCAAGCTCGATCGCCCTCAACAACTCACTAGCAGGCTCATCATCGGGGTCTTGCGGCACCAGCTTGCCCATGACAGCCAGTTGCAGGATTGCCCTACGCAGTTCAGCTACGTTCTCTTTGACTGAGTAGAGTTCGCCAAAGTGTTGGGTGATAAAGCGCCAAGCGGTGCTGAAGTCGTTGCTCTCCTTGGCGGTTAGTAGGCGATCGCAGGCAGCAGTGTGGATGGTAATTCGTTTTTGGTTGCGTTCTGCCCGTAGCTTTTCCAGTTCATCACAACGAGCCATGAGGCGATCGATTTTGGCGACGATGCGGTGTTGTTCAGCAAGAGGAGGCAAAGGAATGAGAAATGCCTTGATTTTTCTTAGCACAAGGTTCTTGTTCCCAACGCCTTCTGTCCCCTCTACTGAATACTTTCTTACCAACGGAGAATTGATTAGTCGAGTGACGTAATTGGTATCAATGAATTTTTGAACGAGCTTCAACAATGCAACACTTACGAAAATACTGAATTGAGTATCAGTATTAACGGGCACAGCTATTCCCGTTGTTCCTACTTTTGTAAGGAGGACATCTCCTTGTTCCGGGTGGCACCTCTTTATTAGTTCCTCATGTTCTTGTTCTGAAATGAATCTAGTTGTGGAGAAGTCGATTACTCCAGAACTTACATCTTTTACTGAAATGAATGGAATGCCCGTTTCAATGTATGTTGGAGTATGGTGAGTACCATCTGTAATTAAAGTACAAATATCATCTAGATAACACCACTTCCAGCCCTTCGGCAAATCATAAGGAACTTCTTCTGACTTAATTTCCGCTGATGGTTTGGGCGGTTTAATTTTCCCTTTTTTCACCAGTTGTTGCTTCTCAGCTTCAATCTCCTTCAACAATTCACTAGCGGGCTGATCATCCGGATCTTGCGGTACCAATTTACCCTGCATCGCTAGCGTCAAAATCAGTTCGCGTAATTTCTGGATGCCATCAGGTGCCGCAAAAGCAAGGTCAAAATGTTTTTCCAGCAGGTTCATTCCCTATTCCCCCAGCGACTGCATCAATTCCTGCTTTAAGGCATTTTGAGCCGCTTCAAGCTGGTTAACGATCGCCAGATACTCCTGCATCAATTCATCCGGGTCGCCATGATCGACCTCAACTTCGTGCGGGTTTTTGCAGTCGAGGTTGTAATTACGCGCTGCAATCTCCTGCGCTGCAATCTTCCAGGCATATTCATTGACCTTGCGCCCCTTTCGGGTTGCACCGCCCCACCATGCTTTCTCCCGGTCAAACTCCTGAATCGTCAACGGCTTAGAGCGTGAATAGGACTTATAGCCTTCCGGGTAAGGATGCTCAAAAAACCAGACATCCTTCGTCGGACCACCTTTTTCAAAAAAGAGAATATTGGTATTGATGCCCGTGTAGGGGCTAAACACACCCTTGGGCAACCGGACGATCGTGTGCAGGTTAAACTCCTCCAGCAACTCACGCTTCAGGTTCGTTTTAGTGCCTTCACCAAACAGAAACCCATCGGGCAACACCACGGCAGCACGTCCAGTATCGGGTTTGAGCAAGTGCATGATCAACGCCATAAACAGGTCGGCGGTTTCGCGGGTCTGGTACTTTCTGGGAAAGTTGTTCTCAATGCCGTCTTCCTCCATGCCTCCAAACGGCGGATTGGTGATAACGATATCCACCCGATCTTTGGGTCCGTAATCCCGCAGCGGACGGCTCAAGGTGTTGTCGTGACGGATATTGGTAGGTACATCAATGCCATGCAGCATCACGTTGGTCATGGCTAACATATGCGGCAGCGGTTTCTTTTCTACCCCAGTGATCGTGTCTTGCAAGGTTTTCAAATCCTCAGCCGTTTTGACCTGCGGTTTCAGATGCTCGATTGTGTTTGTCAAAAAGCCACCCGTGCCACAGGCAGGGTCTAGCACCTTTTCTCCCAATCGCGGATTGATCATATCCACCATGAACTGGGTCACAGCGCGAGGCGTGTAGTATTCACCTGCATTACCCGCTGATTGCAGATCCGCTAGAATCTTTTCGTAGATGTCGTTAAACAGGTGGCGATCGCTAGACGAATTAAAATCCACATCGCTTTCGATGCAATTAATCACCTGGCGTAATAGAGTGCCCGACTTCATGTAGTTATAGGCATCCTCAAACACCGCACCCACGACCCTACCGTGAGGCGAAACCCCAGGAGCATTCGCCAGCTTTTTCAGTGCAGGGAAAAGATCGTTGTTGACAAAATCGATCAACTCCTCGCCCGTCATCCCCTCTGGATTTTTTGCCCAGCTTGACCAGCGAAACTGGCTCTGTAACGGCGATTTATACCCCTTAACGGTAAACTCCCACTCCTGCTCCTTGTCATCAAAAATCTTGAGAAAGAGCAACCAGACAATCTGGCTGATGCGCTGAGCGTCGCCATCGACACCCACGTCCTTACGCATGATGTCTTGAATTGTTTTGATCAGAGTCGCGATCGCCATGCTCGGTATCTAAGGTTTCCTGGATATGCGCTGTAGAGATTATGCGCTATAGAGTGACTCTTTTAAGCCGTTTACAGCCCGCTGGTAGTTGTCTAACCCCCCAAAAGCACGGACAATCTCGATCGGGGTGCCAAACTCGGTGAATGGGGCAACCGTGAGAATTTGTGTTTCCTCAATCTGCCCCACACCTCCATCAGCGTACTTATCCAACAGGGCTTCTAGCACTCGTCTAGCCTGATCGCCATATTGGGTAAAGTAATTGCGCTTTTTAACCTGCTCGGCCCGTTCCTGGCGGGTTAGCGGTGGCATATCCCAGGCAACATGGCACAGCAGGTCAAAGGGGTCGCAATCTTTCCCGATCTCTTCAGCCAGCGCCTCAAAGAATATCCCTTCATTAGCCAATTCATCAACGATCGCCTGTTTCTTCTCAGCACTGCTCCAACGCCGAAGAAAATCATCCAGCGAAGCAAATTCCTTGGTTAACGCCTTACGGGTATAGTCCTTAAGCGATTCGGTGATCAGCTTGCCGTTCGCGTCAAAATACTGAACCCGCTCGGCAACCACCT
>JBIKWV010000271.1:0-6322 GCA_044356135.1 Elainellaceae cyanobacterium | reverse complement strand
CTACATTCGCCACCACATAGCGCCGCACATTAGGCTCATAGCTAGAATCAGCAGACTCAGCTACACCAGCCCATACATTGCTTTGACCTAGCTCAGGATACTGATAGTCGTCCTCCAGTTCTTCACCTTCCGGTAGCTCTGGGGGAACTGGCGAGTCATCCAGATACTTCGGCTCGTAGATTTGCACAGGGTCGCCATCAAAGTTCGGGTCAGCAAATAGTTCAGTCGCTTTTTTGAAATCAATGATCGTGAAATAAAACTTGTCGTAATCCTCGTTAATACGGGTGCCGCGACCAATGATTTGCTTAAACTCGGTCATCGACTGAATCCGCTGATCAAGCACAATCAACTTACAGGTCTGGGCATCAACCCCCGTAGACATTAATTTGGAAGTGGTCGCAATCACCGGATATTTAGATTCCGGGAAAATAAAGTTGTCCAATTCTGCCTTACCATCTTCGTTGTCGCCCGTAATTCGCATCACGTAGCGAGAATTTTCAGCAGCTAAATCGCCGTTTTCGTTAACCAATGCCTGCCGCATCCGCTCTGCGTGGTCAATGTTTTCGCAAAAAACAATGGTTTTATCAAAGCGGTTTGTCTGCTTCAAAAACTCGCTGATTTTTCGAGCCACCAGTTGAGTGCGCCGTTCCAATACCAGGTTTCTGTCAAAATCCTTCTGGTTGTAAATGCGATCCTCGATCTCGTTGCCGTATTTATCGACCATCCCCTTTTTCGGTCGCCACCCCTCCAGATCCTTATCGATGTCAATGCGGACTACCTTATAGGGCGCAAGAAAACCGTCATCAATGCCCTGCCGTAGAGAGTAGGTGTAGATAGGCTCACCAAAATAATCGATATTAGAAACGTCTCTCGTCTCTTTTGGAGTAGCCGTCAAGCCAATCTGAGTGGCAGAAGAAAAGTAATCCAGAATTTGCCGCCATGCCGAGTCTTCTGCCGCACTCCCCCGATGGCACTCATCCACCACAATCAAATCGAAAAAGTCACGGCTAAATTGTTTGTAGATATTCTGCTCCTCTTCCGTACCAGAAACCGCCTGATATAGGGAGAGATAGATCTCATAAGCTTTGTTTGCCTGCCGCTTCTGAATCTTTGTCATCGCCGAGCCAAAGGGCTTGAAGTCGTTGGTCATGGTCTGATCGACCAAAATATTGCGATCAGCCAGAAACAAAATTCGTTTTTTGGTCTTCGACTTCCACAGCCGCCAGATAATCTGAAACGCGGTAAAGGTCTTGCCCGTACCCGTCGCCATGACCAACAGAATGCGGTTCTGCCCCTTGGCGATCGCTTCAATCGTTTTATTAATCGCTAGCAATTGATAGTAACGTGGGGTCTTATTGCTGCCATCGCTGTAGTAATCCTGCGTGACCAGATTTTCCTGCTGCTCAGACAGCCCCCGATGAGCAGACCACCACTGCCAAAGCCGATCAGCCGATGGAAACTCGTCTAGCCCCAGTTCACGCTCGATCATGCCATCAGTGGCAATCTTGTTATGAAACAAGAACCCGTCGCCATTGGAACTAAAAACAAACGGCACCTGGAGCATGTCAGCATACCCAAGCGCCTGCTGCATCCCATCGCCTAGGGAATGATTATTGTCTTTTGCCTCAATGACGGCGATCGGAATATTTGGTTTGAAAAAAAGCACATAGTCCGCCCGTTTGTTTTTGGCACGGGTATGCAGTTTGCCCCGAACGAGAATTCGTCCATTGGTCAGCGGAAATTCTTCACGGATTTGCGTCAAAATATCCCAACCCGCCCGTTCCAAGGCAGGGGTAATCCACTTTGTGCAAATATCCCGTTCACTCAAGGAGCGTTTATCAAAACCTTCTGACATTAAAGGTAGGGCTTATGAATGAAGAACAAGGGGCATCTAGGAGTGCCTGTAACACTGCACCAGACTAACGGTCTGCACCTATCGGCGATCAAGAAATCATTTGATGTTCTTGATCCTGAGATGGGCTAATTCAGAGTTCCCATCTCCGAAACCCAACTGATAGCTAAACAACTTCACTGGGTTACCAATCAATTGAAACCTTTTTTCAAGGTGTTTGCCTAGTGTTTCTACCAGAGTCCGGGTAATTCCCTCTTACCCCACTTCGTTCCTAGCAACCACAAGGGCGGTCACAAGAGGCATTAGCCGCTTCTAATTATCACCACCTGACAATTGGAGGTTTGGTAAGTTAAGCTCCAGAAGGTAATTATTGGCACTCTCCAAAAGTCAGTACCATCCTTCTGAAATTCCAGCCCCCGATATAGAGAAGCGGTATGTCTAACTTCGACTCGACCAAGAAACGGCTTGCTGATCTGCTTCGTGATATCGTTTCCGGCAAAATTCAACTCCCGGACTTCCAGCGGGGATGGGTCTGGGGCGATCAAGACATTCGTTCTCTCCTGGTGAGCATTGCCCGTGCCTTTCCCGTAGGGGCTGTCATGATGCTCGAAGCTGGCGGCGACACTCGCTTCAAAGTCCGCCCAGTCGAGGGACTTGACCCTGCCAAAATCAAACCTGAAGATACAGAACTCCTGATCCTGGACGGGCAGCAACGCCTCACCTCCTTGACCCAAGTGCTGATGCTCCAGCAGCCAGTAGACACCCGCACCAACACAGGCAAGCCTCTCAAACGGTATTACTACATCGACATTGAACTTGCCTTGTTGGGAGAGGAGCACTACGAAAATGCCATCATCGGCGTAGACGAAAACCGCCTCATCAAGGAAAATTTCGGTCGCGATATCAAGCTCGATCTCAGCACCCCAGAGAAGGAATACGAGAACTTCTACTTCCCCTGCAATCAAATCCTCAACTCCGACGACTGGGAGGAAGGGTTAAACAATTACGATTCAGATAAGTTCTCGCGTTACATGAAGTTTCGGAAGCAGGTGCTAAACGAGTTCCGCAACTATAACCTGCCCATCATCGAACTCAGCAAAGAAAACAAGAAAGAAGCAGTCTGCCTGGTCTTTGAGAAAGTTAACACTGGAGGCGTTTCCCTCTCGGTATTTGAACTCATCACCGCCACCTATGCCGCCGAGAACGTCAACCTGCGCGACGAGTGGTACGGCAACGCAAAAGAAAACATCGAGGGCATCTCCCAGAAACTCGGCAAACAACGATTGCTCTGCCAGGTGCAGCCCACAGACTTCTGGCAAGGCTTAACTCTCCTCTACACCTGGGAAAAGCGGCAGGCAGACCTTGTATCAGGGAAAACAGGCAAACAGATTACGGGGGTCAGTGCCAAGCGAGAAGCAGTCCTATCCCTGCCTCTAGCTGCCTACCAACAATGGAAAACCAAGCTCACAGATGGCTTCTGGAAAGCCGCTAAATTTCTCCGAAAAGAATCCTTTTTCTCAACCCGTGACCTGCCCTACCGCACTCAGCTCGTGCCCCTCGCCGCAGTCCTCACTCTATTAGGCGATGATTGGCTCCAGCCTATCGTCTACGAAAAACTGAGCCGCTGGTTTTGGTGCGGTGTTCTGGGAGAGCTATATGGCGGAGCAGTTGAAACGCGCATGGCGCTTGACATCCAGGAACTCATGGAATGGATCAAGGGCAGCAATCAAGAGCCTTCCACCATTCGCGATGCGAACTTCCAACCCAACCGTCTAGAAACCCTCCGCTCCCGCAACAGTGCTGCCTACAAGGGCATCAGCACCCTAGTTCAGCGGGAAGGCGCACAAGACTTCTTCTGGAAGTCCACCATCCGCGACCTTGATGAAACAGACTGGGAGGATACATGGCTCGACATTCACCACATCTTCCCCAAGAAGTGGTGCGAGAGCAGAGGCATCCCACCCTCCCGCTATAACTCCATCCTCAATAAAACCCCAATCTCCTACAAAGCTAACCGCATGATTGGCGGCCAGCCTCCCAGTGCCTACCTCAATCAGCTTCAGACCCACCAAGCCGTCCAACTCGACGATGCAGGCATGGATGCCATCTTGCTGACCCACTGCATTGACCCAACCAAACTCCGCCAGGATGACTTTGAGGGATTTGTCGCTGCCCGTAAGCGATCGCTGCTTACCAAAATTGAGGCAGCAATGGGCAAGGCGATCGTTTTATCCGATGAGACGATCGCCGAAGACGAGGTAGACCAAGACGAACTATAATTCTAACTGCCTCAAACCTCCCGTCAATTCTTCCCCTCAAGCTAGTATGCAGTTTTTTCTATGTATGCCCTCTAAAGCTTAAGATTGATTGACGGATGAAACTTAAGTAATACAATTATGTGTATCTTCCACTTTGCAATCCAAGAAGTTAGTGGATGTTAAGAGCGTTCATGACCCAAGCTCTCATTGAAATCCGCTTTACTGGAAACGGCATCTCGCCGGGGCAGGTTCGCTCCAAAGAGATTGCCGAAATCATTGAGGCTGTCGAGGAAATGATTGCCTCTAAAGTTGTTGCTGACAACGTAGAACTAAGGAAAGATGTTGTCATTGTTGGTTTAGCCGAGATTAAAAACGAGAGCCTTGGGTTTCAATTTGTTCTTCCAAGTTTAGCTGAGCTTTCCCTACTAGCGTTTCAAGAAATTACAGAATCTGTCTCTACAGGGCATTTTAACTCGCTGCCAAGAGACACCATCAAACCTCTCAAAAAAGTCTTTAACTTCGCCCGCAAATATAACTGCAACGCAGAGATGTATGAAAGGAACGGCGACCGTAGACTTCTAGCCACAATCACCCCCAATACCGAACTTCCTGAAGTAACCTCTATTTCCGGGGAAACCATCCTCTATGGGGAGATCACCCGTGTTGGGGGTGCAGATTCTAGAAATCCCAGGATTCAATTCAAAACAATTGACGGGGAATTGATCTACTGCAAGACTTCAAAGGCTTTAGCCGAAGTTGCAGGAACTAGGCTCTACCAGCAAGTAGGTTTGATTGGAACTGCTGAGTGGAATGCTGAAACGTTTGAGGTAGAAGGATTTTTCGTTGATCAAATATCAGAGTATAACCATTCGTCATCTTTAGAGTCATTTAGAGCGTTATCAGAGCAGTTTGGTTCAGCCTTCAACTCGATTGAGGATGTTAACCGCTTTGTGGAATTAGCTCGTTACGGTGATGTGAGGGAGTAAATGGCGATTATTTGTTTTGACACTCACGTTGTCATTTGGGGCATCAAAAAGGTTGCGGAACCTGGACAAGAAAACATGATCTTCAAAGCCGAAGCACTAATTGCAGAATGCGATGAGAAAAGGCATCAAGTTATCATTCCAGCATTAGTTCTTGGAGAATTGCTCATGGCTGTTCCCCCAGAAGATCATCCAGCATTTATATCACTCATGCATCAGAAGCTACGTGTTATTCCCTTCGATGCTAAAGCTGCCTCCCTCTTTGCAAAAATGTGGTGTAAATGGTCAGAGAACAAATTTTACCCATACAGCCTAGACGGAAACCGCCCTTCTAGGGAAAAGATTAAAATTGACTACATGATTGCTGCTACTGCAAAAGCTAGTAACGCTGAGTGTATATACACTGAAGATCCAGGATTAAAAAAATTTGCTGAGGAGTACATCAGAGTTGAAAGTTTGCCACCCTCAGTTGTTCAGCAAAGTGTCTTAGAGCAATAGTTCCAGTTTGATACTTCTACAAAGAGTATAAAGTCTCTTGCAAGCTCACTGAATTACAGGTAATCTGTATAAAAAGCACTAGAACATATGTTCTTACGAGCCAGATTACGATTCAATGTCGCTTAGTTTCATCCCCTGAGACTCGTCATCAGCTCTGGACACTGATGGCCGAGCGCAATACCCCGCTCATCAATGAACTACTTCAACAGCTCACCCAACACTCAGAGTTTGAGTCTTGGCGGCGGAGAGGTAAGGTTCCTTCGGCTGAAGTCTCCCAGATTTGTAAAGGTCTTAAAACAGATCCCCGCTACAGTGGTCAACCATCAAGGCTATATGCTTCCGCAGAACATGCCGCAGACTACACCTTAAAATCCTGGCTAGCGATACAGAAGCGGCTACAGCAGAAACTCGACGGGAAACTACGCTGGCTCGAAATGCTCAAGAGCGATGAGGAGTTAGCTCAAGCAAGCGGAACCGAGCTTTCTGTAATTAGCGATCGCGCTTCTATCATCCTGGCTGAACTTCAACCCTCCTCCAACGAAGTGACACATCCACAACCCAAGAAAAGTAGAAAGGGCAAAAAACATCCAGACACCCCTGACAAGGGGCGCATCTATTGGTTGGGGGAGTAGAGGGTAGGCGATAGTGGGTCGTCACCAAATAGATGGTCAAAGCGCTGGTTGACCCAAGCGACCCGGAGATGGAGCAGATGATCAAAGCCAGGTTCACTC
>JBIKWV010000538.1:0-4297 GCA_044356135.1 Elainellaceae cyanobacterium | reverse complement strand
CACTGCCAGAGGAGCCACATCTGAAACTTCTACCTATCGCCGTCGCCACCATACGCCGATCGCCATGAATACGCCGATTAATGGTAGGAACACCAGCGATCCCAGCACCAGAGCCAGGGTTTGCTGCGGTGAGAAGAGAATGCGGCGGTTGTTGGGCTGTTTGGGGCGGATAGCAAGGGACTGACGATTCTCCTCCTGGCTCAGCCACGCTACCGAATTGAGAAACACCGTTTTGTTTAACTGCTGCTCAATGGCCCCGTCGGTAATGAAGGAGGAGTTGCCGATCGCCACCAGACGAGACTCACCGCCTCCGGTGGCCGGACGACTGAGCGCTGCACCCACCGTCAGCACTCCCTGCGGGTCTACCGCCGGGTCAAAGGTGAGCTGGCCATCGGCACCAATGCGCTGCCCCTGGACGCGATCGCTCGTCAGCAAAATTGGGCCGCCCTGAACCCCTGCGGGAGTTTTCAGAATCAGTGGTCGCGCCAGGGGATAAAAAGAGATGCCGTTGCCCAACTTCTCCGTAATCGGGTGGGGGCCGTAGTCCGTAACGATGGTAATCGCCGCCTGCTGCCCCCCTTCGGGATCAACAATGACGCGATCGCCAAAGGTCACGCCCCAGTCCTTCAGCACTTCATCCAGACCCGGATCCGTCTGGGGATCGACCATCACAAACAGGCCACCTTTCCGCTTCGAGAAGTCTCTTAGCGCCGTCACCTCCTGTTCCAGCAGTTTGCGCTGGGGACCTGCCAGTACCAGCACCGTGGCGTCGTCGGGCACCTTATCAGCCTGAGCCAGATTCAGCGGCTCAGGCGTGAACGCCTCCTGAGTTAGACCGTCAGATGCCTGAGTGATGCTGCCCTGACCCGCCTGGAGCGATCGCTCCCCGTGCCCCTGCAAGAAATACACCTTAATCGGGCGATCGCTTGTAATTTGTACGAGACTATTGGTGAGCCGCTGTTCCGTCAGGCGCTCAGCTTCACTTAGCGTGACAATGCGTTGACGGCGATCGCCCTTCTCCAGAAACACCTCTCCTGGCTGCTGCACCCCAAATTTCTCTACCAGTCCGGGCTGCGCCTGGGGATCCACGTACTGATAGCTGAACTGGGGATTCTGCCGCCGATAGCTCTCCAGCAGTTCCCGATCCTGGGGGTTGGGCGTCGGCTCAAAGATCCACACCTTCACAGGCTGATTCAGGCCGTTGACGAGTTGCAGCGTCTGGGGAGCCAGTGTGAACACCTGATTCTCCGTCAGGTCAAGCCGCTGGTTATAGCGAGTCCCCAGCAGATTTAGCAGCAGAAATAGACCCACCACGATGAGCGTTGTCAGCACCGCGCTGGTATTGGCCTGGGTCGATCGCTGCCCCCAAAATTCCCGCATCCCTCCCGAAAAAATCAGCCACACCAGCAGCAGTACAGCCCCTACAGTAATGAGAACAAGCGGAACACCTGGCCATGAGTTCGACACCAGCCCTGCGGTAATGCCCATCACCAGCAGGAATAGGCCAATCCAGAGTGCATATTTCAGATATTTCTGGGGCTTTTGTTGAAGAAGCGATTTCATCGGGAGTGGGTAATGGGTAATTGAGAATTGGGAATGGGTAATTGAGAATTGGACATCGGGAATGAGGAACTGGAAACACCCATGCCCCATTCCCAATAACCCATTCCCCATTAGCTTTTCTGATATCTAAAGGTCTGAATCGACTGCGCTGTCAGGAACACCCCCAGCAGGATATAGCTAACGAAGAGGACAATGCCGCTGGTGTTGAGGATGCCCTGGGTCAGGTCGGAGAAGTGTTTGAACAGGGAAAAGTGGGCGATCGCCGTCCCCAAATCACCCTGGACGCTGGCGGCAATCAGGTCGATGACGCCCAGCAGCAGCACCAGACCAAAGCTGAGGAAGCCTGCCAAAATCGTGCTGTCGGTCAGGGAGGAGATGAACATTCCCAGGGACAGAATGCTGGCGGCCATCAGCACCAGGCCCAGGTGACCCAGCCAGAAGATTTGATAGGTGGCAGGGGGGTCGGAGACAGCAAAGGTGAATGCTTCGTAGACCATCACCGGGAGCAGCAGGGTAATAAAAAAGGTAATCACGGCCAGGAGTTTGCCCAGGGCCACAGCCCAGTTGGTGATCGGTGAAGTAGCCAGAAGTTCCAGGGTGCCACGCTTGCGTTCTTCGGTGTAGAGGCTCATGGAGAGAATCGGCAGCACAAAAATGGCGATCGACCCCAGCACACTCAGAAAGCTGCGAAGAAATTCGTAGGGCACATCGAAGGGCATCCCCCCGCCCATCTGATCCTGAAAGGCGGCACGGGCAATCATGCCCTGGGGTCCCAGCAGAATATTGACGAACATGAGGCCGCTGAGAAACCAGAAGACGGCGGCGATCGCATAGGCCAGCGGCGAGAAAAAGTAGCTCTGAAGCTCCCGACGATAGATCGCCAGAATGTTGTAGACGACCGTTTTCATTACGCTGCCTCCTCGCTGGTCGATTCCGTTGGCTCTGCTGAAGTCTCCGCTTCTTCGCTCTCCTCAGTGGGTGGGGCTTCCTCTGTGGTGAGCTGGAGAAACACATCCTCCAGAGTCACCTGAACCCGGCGCATCTCGTACAGTCCCAGACCCGAACCAACAATGGTGGATGCGATCGCTCCTCCCAACTCCACTCCTGCTGCGGAGGCCACCCGCACTTTGCAACGGGACTCTGGCAGTAGTTGGCCGACGAGCCGCTCCACCGATTTCACCCCGGTAATTTCCTGAAGCTGATGCTGAGCGGTATCAAAGTCGCCTTCAATTTCTAACTCGTAGCCACTGCCCCCCTGGAGCTGCGCCATCAGCTGATCCGGCGTATTCGTCGCCACAACCCGCCCCTTATTGATAATCGCCACCCGGCTACAGGTCATGCTGACCTCCGGCAGAATGTGCGTTGAGAGGATGACAGTGTGATCGCCTGCGAGACTCTTAATTAATTTCCGCACTTCGATGATCTGACGCGGGTCCAGGCCAACCGTGGGTTCATCCAGAATGATCACCGGGGGATCGTGGACGATCGCCTGGGCAATCCCTACCCGCTGCCGATAGCCCTTTGACAGTTTGCGGATCAGAGTGTGGCGTTTTTCTAGCAGGGTGCAGCGAGTCATGGCGGATTCTACCTGGAGGGAGCGATCGCCCGCAGACACCCCCTTCAGCCGCGCCACGAAATGCAGAAAGCCCTCCACCGTCATATCGCTGTAGAGCGGCGGCGTTTCCGGCAGGTAGCCAATTCGCTTTCTCACGGCCATAGACTGCCGATGCACATCAAACCCGGCAATCCGGGCGGTGCCGCTGCTGGCTGGCAGGTAGGCAGTGAGAATCCGCATCGTTGTGGTTTTCCCGGCTCCGTTTGGCCCCAGGAAACCCAGAATTTCTCCCGGCTCCACCGAAAAGGTCACATCCTGCACCGCAGCGGTGGTTCCATAGGTCTTACTCAGGTGGTCGGCTTCAATCATAAGGGTGTTTCGGTTAGAACAAGGGGGGTGGGGGCGGTGCCCACACACAGCTTTCGACAGCTCGAGTGAGCCTCGCCGAACTCCGAAGGGGGTTCCACCCCTGCACCCCGTTTCAATCAACCTTGCGGTTGCTATAGGGATGTTGAACGACAAAAAGGGGAGGACACAGACCTCAGGTGTAAAACACGATGGGGACAGTCGGATAGCGTAGACTGCCGGGAAGCATTGTAGCCAAAAGTACGGACGTTTGATTTGTCGAAAATGTGGCGAAGCAGTGAACTTTGGGGGAAAGCATAGACTTCTGGAGCTGGCTTCGACTCTCCTTCGGCAAGCTCAAGGCAAGCTGCTCAGCCAGCGGAACCGCCTGTTGGTGGAGGCTTTTCTGATGGAGCAGTGCGATGTACCTGCCGGATGCAGAACTGAACTGCTAGAGATACTTCACTCGTTTGGGCTGGGTAGGCGATCGCCGGACGCTCCACCACCGCCAGCGTCACCCCCAGTTCTGCTGCCACCTGCCGTTTCACATCTTCTCCACCGGGTGCCCCCGATGCTTTGGTCACCACCAGGGAAATCTGCCACTGTCGCCAGAGCGATCGCTCCAGTTCTGCCGAAATTGGCGGTCGCAGCGCAATCAGCCGATCGGGGGTAAAGCCAGCCACCAGTGCGGCATCCAGGGCAGTGATAGAGGGGAGAATACGGGCAAACAGAGTGGCCTGATGCTGCCAGGGGAAAAAGTGGTGCAGGGGGCGATAACCCAGCGTCAGAAGCACCCGTTGTCCGCTGAGAATACCCGATTGCAGCAGGTGTTCA
>JBIKWV010000537.1:0-4298 GCA_044356135.1 Elainellaceae cyanobacterium | reverse complement strand
AGTTGAGCGATCGCATTCCCCTGTGGCAGACCAAACAGCAGCGACTTCAATTTGCCCCACTTGAAATCAATGAGTGCATGAGCCAGTTCATCCTTAGAGGCAAAGTAGTTGTAAAAGCTACCGGACGAAACCCCGCTACTCGAAAGCAATTGCTTCAAGCCCGTTGAATGAAACCCCTGCTGATGAATCAGGTCGAGAACTGCAAGCAGAACGTCTTCACGAGTGCGTTTGAGATTGACCATATGAAGATCGTAGGGACTGGTCTAGTACAGCAAAACGAAAGTTTTGTAGGGGTTTTGGGGCTTTGCCCCAAAACCCCATATTGCAGAACTGAGTGTTCTCAACACTAATATTGATGCGTCCATCGCTGATGCGCGAATCGCAGCAAGCTGTCCAGCCCATAACCGATCATTCCAATGATCAAAATCACGGCCATTAGTTCTGAATAAGACAGGCGATCGCGCGTATCCAGAATATAGTAGCCCAAACCCGCACTCACCCCCAGCATCTCAGCGGGAACCAGGATAATCCAGATAATGCCGATAGCCAGACGCATCCCCGTCAGCAGGTGCGGCACAATGGCGGGCACGATCACCCGGCTGACGGTTTCCCATCGAGTGGCACAGAGGCTGCGGGATAGCAGCAGCCATTGGGGATTGACCGACAGCACACCAGCGGAGGTGTTCAACACCAGCGGCCAGACTGCTGCGATCGTCAGTAGAAAATAAATCGGCAGATCGCCAATTCCCAGCGCCATTACCGCCAGCGGCATCCAGGAGAGCGGCGAGATCATCCGAATAAACTGAAACAGCGCAGAGGTGGTTTGCTCCAGCGGACGAGACAATCCCAGCGCAATTCCCAGCGGCACACCAATGGCGATCGCTGCCAGTAACCCAACCAGCACCCGTCGCAGACTGGTCTGGATGTGGGGGAAGATCGCCCCCGTGCGAAACAGTTGCACCAGGGCAACGAAGGTTCTTTCGGGTGAAAAATCAGCCACGACGGGATCTGGATGCCAGAGGGGGGAAGTCAGCAGCCACCACAGCAGCAAGCCACCGAGCAACCCCACCAGCGGCAGCGGCAGTTTGAACCGAGATGCAACCGTTGATCGCAGTGTGGAGGTCATAAGAAATACAAAAAGGGGTTAAACGGCAAACGTCTCGATTCGAGTGAAATTCTCCTGCAAACCAAAGGTTTTCAGTCCACCCACCTGCTGCAACGCCTGTTTCACGAAGGAATCATCCACCAGGTCGGCAGCCACAGTTTTGGGGTCGAGCGCTTGCAGGAAAGCAGTATCTCCTTCTACCTGGGTTTCTTTCAGTAGGCGCACCAGTTCTTCCGTATAGGAAGGGAACGGATAGGGCTGAAAATCAATCCGGTTAATTCCCCAATCGGGATGCTTGATCGCTCCCTGCTTGCCATAGAAATCCTTGTCGTAATAGGTCAGCGTGCGCTTGAGGGCGGCCTGTGGGTGAGGCGTGTACTTACCCGTGCCATCCTTTGACAAGATGCTTGCGGTTTCCTCGCGGTTTTCTCGAATCCAGACCTGGGCTTTGACAACAGCGTTCACCACTCGCTGTGTCCACTCCTTCCGCTGAACCGTATCCTCTTCGTGGACGAAGACCACACAGCAGGCGTGATCTTTCCATACATCGCCCGTAAATCGAAGGATCTTACCCTTTTT
The DNA here is from genome assembly GCA_044356135.1 of Elainellaceae cyanobacterium. Classification (GTDB taxonomy): domain Bacteria; phylum Cyanobacteriota; class Cyanobacteriia; order Elainellales; family Elainellaceae; genus CAZVXA01. The sequence continues at coordinate 2,614 of JBIKWV010000537.1, read as the reverse complement.
CAGGTTCTCAGCGGCAGCGTTAAACGGTTCTGCAACAATGTATCCCCCAATCGATTGATTCGCCAGTGCCGATACCATGTCTGGAGGCGGTAGCACCACCAGATTCACCTCATCTGCCCCAATGGCAGCATCCTGTGGTTTGCGGGTGACTTTCAATCCCTCCTGCTTGAGCACCTGTTGCAGCACTACATTGTGAATGGAATACCAGAAGGGAACGGCGATCGTTTTTCCACCCAGATCTTTGGGTGTCTCAATTCCTGGTGTCACCGTCAATGCAGAACCGTTGACATGATTCCAGGCAACAACTTTGGCAGGAAACTTGCGCCCATACCGCAGAGATACGGTGATGGGTGACAGCACATGAACCACATTCACCTGACGAGCGAGGAAGGCTTCCACCACCTGTGCCCAGGAGCGGAAAAGGCGCGGTGGTTCAGCCGTCAGCCCTTCTGCTTCGTAAAACTTGTTGGCATGGGCAATCAGCAGGGGGGCCGCATCGGTGATCGGCAGGTAGCCAATTTTGACGGGCTGATCAGAACTGGAGGATGCCGCAGGACTGGCAGCAGTGACAGGACTGGCAGCAGGACTGGGGCTGGTCTCGGTCTGGGTTGGGCTAGACTGGCACCCGCCCGCAGCCAGGGTCACTCCCAGCGAGGTGGAAAACAAACTGGTCAGTTTTAGAAAATCGCGCCGACTTATGCCACAGCAGGCACAGAGGTTGAACCCACTCATGATCAGTCTCCTTGTAAAGATAGTGAACTTTATCGGGGATTGCTGCGTAACGGGAATACGCCGTTACACAGCAATCCCCGGATTACAGAACCGCATCGAATTGAAAGAATTGGCGAAAAGTCAGGGGGCATCCATCACCGAGGCCAGCGCCTCCAGGATGGTCAATCGGGTTTCGGTCAAAGTGTGAGCCTGCTGGAAGCGAGGCTTGGGCTGGGCGATCGCCCATTCTCGATCAATTCGTCCGGGGTGCCGTGCCATTAGGACAACGCGATCGCCCAGCAGCAGAGCCTCGTCAATATCGTGGGTCACCATCAGAACCGTGGTTTGCTGTTGGGCGATGATGTGCAGCAGCAAGCGCTGCATCTCCAGGCGGGTAATGGCGTCCAGTGCGCTGAAAGGTTCATCCAGCAGCAGCAGTTTGGGGCGACGAGCCAGGGTTCTGGCGAGAGCAACCCGCTGCGCCATACCGCCTGAAAGCTGGTGGGGATAGCTGCGTTCAAAGCCCTGCAATCCCACCTGGGCGATCGCCTCAGCAACGCGCGATCGCCGTTCGGGTCGGGTCAAAGGCTGCACCTGCTTCAGGTTTAGCCCAAAGGCGATGTTTTGCGCGACGGTCAACCAGGGCAATAGGCAGGGATCTTGAAATACAACACCCACCTGGGGATGGCTCGTTTGCACAGGCTTGCCGTACAAATAGACCTCACCCTGATCGGCGACCTGCAAACCTGCGATCGTCGCCAGAAGCGATGATTTACCGCAGCCACTTGCACCCAGTAAACAAACAACTTCTCCTGGCCAAACCTGAAGGTTGATATCTTCAAAAGCCGTCAGGCTTCCCCGGCGCGTCCGGTAGCGCTTCTGCAAGTGCTGCACCTCCAGCACAGGTAAACCCTGATTTTGTGCGGGAGTATGGGTTCGAGCGGCAATGGGCGACTGACTCATAGCGACTGACTCACGACACAATCACGGCGGGGATGTGAGACCCCGTTTTGCTCCAGATGATGCAGCATCTTCTGGAGCTGCTTCATGGCTGGCGTCACGATCGCCACGAAATAGGCTTCTCGCAATCGCCTGGCGGGTCTGGAACCCTGCAAATAAGCTCTTGCACCCGCATGAAGCATCGCAGCATTGGCAGCCCGCAAGGCCAGTTCCGAGCCTGTCATACGCACCTGGATTACCGCTCGCAGCAGATCGGGAGTGATCACAACCTGCGGCTGGCTTAACTCGTCTGCGAGACTATAGGTTTTGAGACGAGCGATCGCCAGTTCCTCCGCCAGTGCATCAGCCTGGTCATCCAGAAAACAATTGACATGACCCAGGCGAGAACGATAACGCTCGATGATCCGAATACAATCCGTAATCAATCCCAGACCCATTCCAACCTGCGTCAGAATGAAGCCTGGACGAATGCGCTGTACATAGTTCTCGCAGGGTGCTGCCAGTATCCATTCATCGGGAATAAACACGTTGTTGAACACACAACTGAATGTGCCGCTTCCTTCCAGTGCAATAAAGTGAGCATTTTGTCGGAGCGACAATCCCTCGAATTGGTCGGTGGCGATCGCCATCAAATAATCGTCACTTCCGACAAGCTTTGCAGCAATGCCAAACGGATGCCCCGCTCCAATATTGGAGACCCACGGCAGCAACCCGTTAAACACGTAGCCGCCGGAGCAGCGCTCAGCCTTCAGCGCAATTTTTTCAATGCTGGCGAAATGTTTCATTGGGTTCGACAACCCTGTTCCACCCAACACAGTGCCGGAAGCCACCTGGGGCAGGAGATGGGTTTTGAGATAGGCATTCTCACTATTTTGCAGATACCAGGTGCAGGCGATCTGGCACCAGGTCATAAACCCGGTACAGAGACACTCTTCCGCGATGG
>JBIKWV010000536.1:0-4303 GCA_044356135.1 Elainellaceae cyanobacterium | reverse complement strand
GCCGCTTCCACCAAAACCATCAACACGTCTAGAGCAACATCGGTTTTCAGGTTGGTTCTTTTTTATACTTGCATCAGTCAAATAGCGTCACAAATATCAGCATTTACACTGATTAATATATTTCCCCGAATAATCGACAGAAGGCCGCTATAGCTCAACTTCAGAAAACTCCCCCTTCCTTAAACCTGGTGTGAACTTATACAAAAACCATGTCAGTACTTGGAACTAGATGTCAGAATAGCTACATGGAAATACGGATGGGTTTCAGGGGCGCACCTTGTTTCCTCCGGAAATCGGCTTTTCAGTATCGGAAAACTCCTAAAACAGAGTCGTCAGTGTTCCCCGGTGTCTCGCAAAAGTACTGGATTTACTGGTAGTAAATATCACTTAAGCTATGCCAACCTATCTACCACCTCAAAGCATCGGGATTTTGTCTGCACCAGCAGAAGTCGTTCGGCAGGAAAGCATTCAGGCTAAATCGCAGACTCCACTTTTACTGAAAGATCAAAGCGATCGCGCCCACGACCACATCATTCCTTTTAACAAGCCCGTTATGGCCGGAAAGGAAGCGGTGTACATGCAGCAGGCATTGGCCAGTGGACGACTTTCGGGCGATGGCCCTTTTACTCACCAGTGCCACAATCTGTTGAAGCAGGTGTTGAACGTGCGCGGCGCACTATTGACAACCTCCTGCACCCATGCGCTGGAAATGTCAGCCATCCTGCTGGACATCCAACCGGGCGACGAGGTGATTGTCCCCTCCTACACCTTTGTTTCCACCATCAATGCCTTCGTGCTACGGGGAGCAAAGCCTGTGTTCCTGGATATTCGCCCGGATACGCTGAACCTGGATGAAAGCAAGCTGGAGCAGGCAATTACGCCCCGTACAAAGGCAATCGTTCCGGTTCACTATGCCGGGGTGAGCTGTGAGATGGATGAGATTCTGGCGATCGCCAACAAGTACGGCATCCCTGTGGTAGAAGACAATGCCCACGGTCTGTTTGGCAAGTACAAGGGGCAGTACTTAGGAACAATGGGCGTGATGGCGACCCAGAGCTTCCATGAAACCAAGAACTTTAGCTGCGGCGAGGGTGGTGCGCTGCTGGTCAACGATCCCGCCTATCTGGAGCGCGCTGAGATTATTCGGGAAAAGGGCACGAACCGCAGCCGCTTCTTCCGTGGCCAGGTGGACAAGTATAGCTGGGTTGATCTGGGGTCCAGCTACCTGCCTTCGGACATACTGGCGGCCACACTGCTGGCCCAGTTAGAAGCTCGCGAGCAGATTCAAGCGCAACGCCAGCAAGTTTGGGAGTACTACAATACCCACCTGCAAGACTGGGCCGCAGCGAACCAGGTCAGACTCCCTGTGATTCCGGCTCACGTTGAGCAGGCGTACCACATGTTCTACATGATTTTGCCGTCGCTGGAGAAGCGTCAGGCCCTGATTGCCGACCTGAAACAGCAGGGCATTCATACCGCCTTCCACTATCTGCCGCTGAACCAGTCAGATATGGGTCTCCAGTTTGGTGGCAAAGCAGGTGACTGTCCGGTGACGGAGTATGTCAGCGATCGCCTCCTCCGCCTGCCGCTATACGGCAGCTTAACGGAAGCCGATCTGGCCAGGATTGTATCAGCAATTGAAGCATTCCCCATTCATCAGGTATAGACCCATGCATTTAATGGTTGTGCAACACGCCGGAGACTACCGGGAAGCCTATCAACGGCTTTCCGGCGGCGGTCAGGAAAACTACTACGCCCAGCGGTACTCCGTCGATGCGTTGGGATCGTTAGCCCAGCGAATTGAGTCCGTCAGCGTCCTCTGCTGCCTGACGGAGCAACCCTACAAAGAGCAGTTAGCCAACGGCGTCCATGCGATTGGTGGTGGCTTTCAGGGGCATGTTCCGCCTGAGGCACTGGTGAAACTGGTGGCCGACGCACAACCTACCCATTTGCTACTGCGTTGTCCGAACCCCGCTCTGCTGCGCTGGGCAGTTCGTAACCGCATCCCGACCCTGGTGACTCTGGCCGAATCCATTGATACGAAGGGATTGCGCAATCAATACCGCAGTTTCCGGTTAGCGCGCCTGTTGAACCAGCGCTCCATAGAATGGGTTGGTGGCTATGGACTGACCGCCTCTCGCCAGCTTCAGAGGCTGGGCGTTCAATCGCACAAAATTATTCCCTGGGATTTTCTTCTCGAAACTAATCCCGGCTCTTTCACCGCCAAAACCTTTACCGCTGCTCCTGAGAAAACCTGGGAATTGCTCTATGTGGGTAGCGTGATCCCCGCCAAGGGTGTTGGGGATGCGATTGCGGCGATCGCCCATCTGCGCGAGCAACAAATTCCTGCCAGACTCAAAATTGTGGGTCGAGGTGAGATCGACCAATTCACCACCCAGGCCAGATCACTGGGAGTCGAACAGTGGGTGGAGTTTGCAGGCATGATCCCAACCGATCAGTTGGAACCTTTGATGCACCAGGCAGATATCGTCCTGGTTCCCAGTCAGCATCACTACGTCGAAGGTTTTCCACTGGTGATCCAGCATGCGCTGCGATCTCGCACACCGCTGGTGGTGTCAAACCACCCGATGTTCCTGGACTATCTGCACCACGGCAGCAACGCTATGATTTTCCCGGCAGGTAACGCGAGTGCTTTGGCGAGTTGCGTCGCTGAGTTACTGACTCATCCTGACCTCTACACCCACCTTTCGACCCAATCCCACAACACCTGGAAGCAACTGCGGCTCCCCGTTAAGTGGGCAGACCTGATTGAGCGTTGGGTGCAGGGGACAGAGAGCGATCGCCAGTGGTTGAGCGATCACCGCTTGACGGCGATGACAATGTCATAACGTCAGAGCGAGAGTTTTGGGGTTACGAGCGCCGCAGCTCAGCCAGCAGCTTGGGCTGAAGACTCTGCTCAACCCAGACAGAAACTGAGCCACCATTACAGCGAAACTCACCCCAGCCGTGGTGGTTGGTTCGCACGGGCTGTTTCACATGCTCAGTCAGGTCAACAAAGGTGGTGTTCGGCTTCCCAACCTCCATCCATTTGCTGCCACCGGGGCCATCGCTCATGATCACCGCCAGGGCGTGGGGATGTTCTTTGCTGCCGAGGCGCGTCCAACCAATCACGTCAGGGTGATCGAAGTAGTCGTACTGCGGGCCAAAAGCACAATTGGTGCGGGCTTGCAGGAAGCGATCGATCAGCCAGCGGTGGCTGGGCAGGTGAATGCGGATGTTGCGATCGGAGTAATCTGCGCCGTAGTAATCGGCATAAAAGACGCAGGGATACCCTTCCCGGCGCAGCAGAATCAGGGCATAGGCCAGCGGCTTGAACCAGGGTTCAACAACGGATTCCAGGGCTTGCAGGGGTTGGGAGTCGTGGTTCTCCACAAAGGTAACGGCATGTGTGGGGCGGTGTTTCATGACGGTGCCGTCCAGAATTCTCCGCATGTCGTAGTGGCCGGAGGAACGGCTGGCGATGTGGAAGTTGTAGTGTAGCGGCACGTCAAACACTGACATTCGACCTTTTACCTCGTCGATGTACCAGAGCAAAACATCGAGATGGTTCTGCCAGTATTCTCCGACGACGAAGAGATCTTTGCCCGCATACTGCTCCAGGGCATCCAGCCAGAGTGGGAAGAACCAGGCGGAGATATGCTTGATGGCGTCCAGGCGAAATCCATCCGGATTGACGGTGTCGAGATACCATTTGCCCCAGTCAATCAGTTCTTTCTGGACATCGGGGTGCTGGCAGTCAAGGTCGCAGCCCATCAAGTAGGAAAAGTTGCCCTTGTCCAGGGATACATAGTCGTCAAATCGCTTGCCTTCTAACAGATAGATAGTGCTGCGATCGCCCGGATTCCGGTGGTTATAATCCACCGCGTCGAAGTGCCACCAGTGCCACTCAAACTTGGAGTATTTGCCGCCCCGCCCCGGAAAGTGAAAGTGGGTCCAGGATTCAATTTCCTGCAGGCCGCTCTTGGCTTGCAGTCGATTATCCTGCCAGAAAGGAGTAGCTTTCGGGGTCTCAGTCGAATCACCGCCCATGCGGTGGTTCAATACTGCGTCGGCGTAGACCTGGATTCCCGATCGCTGGAGTGCCTTGACGGCGGCAATGTACTGGTCGCGGGTGCCGTACTTGGTAGGAATTCCGCCTCGCTGGTTGAACTCCCCCAGGTCGTACATATCGTAGACGCCATAGCCGACGTCATTGATGCCACCCAGACCCTTATAGGCGGGGGGGAGCCAGATTCCAGTAAATCCAGTGGCGGCCAGTTCTGGCGTCTACGATATGTACGAC
>JBIKWV010000535.1:0-4308 GCA_044356135.1 Elainellaceae cyanobacterium | reverse complement strand
CTCCAAAACGCTGACGCAGTCAGCGTTTTGGAGAAAATCGGCGCTAGAATTAAATATGCCGCGAAACGCCCTCTCAGAGGGCGTTTCGCGGCATTACAGGAAAAATAGTCAAAACTCCAGTACTTCTAGTAGTCCACCAAACCAACTTTGGCTGGTTAGTGTGGCGCGCTTCGTGCGCCACACTAACCAGCCAAAGTTGATTTACTCGAGTGCCTATCTGAAAACCGAGAACCCAAATTCTGGCAGGTGCGATGCTACAGCATCGCCGAACGCCGAAGTCCTCGCCGAACGCTAAACGTTGGATCCCTGCGTGGGGTACTATCCACACAGCCCCGTACCTCACCTGAGCGGGAACCGCTACAGGCATTTCAGGTCACACTGATCCCAAAATTGGTTTGAAAATGATTCAGTGTTAACATTCTTTAAGGCGATCGCTCGATATGTTTAGAGATAGATGGATCGTTTTCCATCTGGACTTCAACCGTTGAGCCATACGCCGACAGTGCTACGCTTAGTACCAGCCTCCAAACATCCGATTGGGTTTTGGGAGTCCTGACCTTTGGGTTTTAGGGTTTTAATTTAAAGCGGAGGAGGTAGCGTTTTACGCCACCTTCGCGAAAATTATCCCGCCTTAGGGCGGAAGCCTACGATTTGATTTCAGAGAGCATTGACTAAAGATGTACAATCCAACCGCGGCGGGTGGTGCTGCAAATTCAATATCGGGTAGCCGTCTCTTCCTCTATGAAGTAGAAGGGCTACGCCAGAACGAGGAAACCGACAGGATGGGTTATCCCATCCGAAAAAGCGGTAGCGTTTTTATCACGGTGCCCTATGCCCGTATGAATCAAGAAATGCGGCGCATCACTCGTATGGGTGGAAAGATTGTCAGTATCCGCCCTTTGACGGCTGACGGCGCAGCGAATGCTGCAATATCCTCAACGGCTGAAGTCCTGCCAACGACCTCAGTGGAACAGAAGCCCATGACACAGGCTAAAGAGAAGAAAGAAAAGAAGGACGTTCCTGTTAATACCTATCGCCCGAATGCACCCTTTATTGGAAAGTGCATCTCCAACGAACCCCTGGTCGGTGAAAACGGCATCGGGATTGTAAATCACATCAAGTTTGACCTGAAGGGCGGCGATCTGCGCTATCTGGAAGGGCAAAGTATTGGCATTATTCCTGAAGGAACCGACGATAAGGGCAAGCCCCACAAGCTGCGCCTCTATTCGATCGCCTCGACCCGCCACGGCGACGATATGGACGACCAGACCGTATCTCTCTGTGTGCGCCAACTGGAGTACAAGCATCCCGAAACGGGCGAAACCATCTATGGGGTCTGCTCTACCTACCTGACCCAGCTTCAGCCCGGGGCTGATGTGAAAATCACTGGCCCCGTTGGTAAGGAAATGCTGCTGCCCGACGACCCCGATGCCAAGATCGTTATGATGGCCACCGGGACGGGCATTGCTCCCTTCCGGGCTTACCTGTGGCGGATGTTCAAAGACAATGAGAAGGCCGTCAATACTGACTACCAGTTTAAGGGATTGGCCTGGTTGATCTTTGGGATTCCAACCACTCCTAATATCCTCTACAAAGAGGAGCTGGAGGAGATGCAGCAGAAGTACCCCGACAACTTCCGCCTCACCTATGCCATCAGCCGGGAACAGAAGAACCCTGAAGGCGGCAGAATGTACATCCAGCATCGTGTGGCGGAATACGCCGACGAACTCTGGAGCATGGTGAAGGACGAGAAGACCCACGTCTACATCTGCGGTTTGAAGGGCATGGAAGACGGCATCGACGCTGCCATGACCGCTGCGGCTGGGAAGGAAGGCGTTGTCTGGAAGGATTACCAGCGCTCCATCAAAGAACGCTGGCACGTAGAGACCTACTAAGGATCTATCCGAAAACCAAAATTTTGAGAGGCGAGACGCTACAGCGTCTCGCCTCTCAAAATTTTGGTTTTCGGTTTTCAGATAAGCATTCTATTCAACCCGATTGAGTTGCCCGTCGGAACAGGTGGTCATGTTCGGGGTTATAAAGGCGCGATCGCACCTCTGCCCCAAACGTCCCCCGTTGCTTCACCGTTTCTAGCGCTGGACTGATCAAATACAGCGTTGTGCGAATCAGTTTTTTCTCCTCCGTCAGGGCCGCCATCTCCTTCAGGGGCACCACCCAGATCTTTTCATCGGGCCATCCCAGGCGGTAGCAGACCGCGACTGGTGTTTCGGCATCATAGTGACGCATCAGTTGAACCTGGGATGCTTCGATGTGGCGAGCGCTCAGGTAGAGGCACAGACTGGCCTTATGGGCTGCCAGAGACTCCAACTCCTCGGCTTCCGGTACCTGAGTCCGTCCACTGATGCGCGTCAGGATAATGGTCTGTACCAGTCCTGGAATCGTCAATTCAGTTTTGAGCGTTGCCGCCGCCGCCTGAAATGCGCTGATACCGGGAACCACCTCGAAGGGCACTGCGGCATTGGCCAGGGCTTCCATCTGTTCGTGGATGGCGCTGTAGAGGCTGGGGTCGCCGGATTGCAGTCGCACGACAGATTGGTGCGATCGCACCCGCTCCACCATCAGTGGCAGTATTTCCTCCAGCGTTTTGTCTGCTGTCCGCACCACCTCGGCATCCGGTCGAATGATACCCAGCACCTGCCGGGGCACCAGCGAGTCAGCAACGACAATCACATCCGCCTGAGACAGCAAACGGTAAGCCTTCAGGGTCAGCAGTTCTGGGTCTCCAGGCCCCGCTCCAACCAGATAAACGGCTGGCGTTAGACCCGATGTAGAAGTGCGATCGCCTCCAGGATGGGGATCACGGCGCTGGTCGTCGATCGCCTGAGGGGTATCTTGAAAGAATTGGGTTCCTGTCATTACGACTATCTCTGTGAATGTACGCAAGAAAAGGGTGGGAAAACTGTCAAAATTTTATGCAAGTCTCATCTTTTACAAAGAAAAGGTAAAGGCTCTGGTTCATTCCGGAATCGGTCAGCCCTGCTGGTAAACGTGTATGGTAGATGCACCCTGATTCGGACCCCGGAGGAAACTTCGGGGTTTTTCTTATCTCTGGTGACGAATGCTACCAGTTAACCTCGCAGGCAATCACTATCTGTGGGAGCCGCTGGAAGCCGTGGATTCCTCGGTTGTCTCTCCCACTCTGGCACCTGGCAATTCTCGCCCCAGCCCATAGAGCCAGTACAACCCAAACGCGCCCAAACTAATCTGCACCAGGCTCACCACCTGGGCAATTCGCAGCGGCCCCAGCATCAGGCTATCCATCCGCAGACCCTCAATCCACAGACGACCTGCACTATAGGCCACCAGATAAACCAGAATCAACGTCCCCACCTTTAGCCCCTGGCGAGAACGGAGTCCTCGGAAGAACAAATACAGCAGGAGGGCAAATACGCCCAGATTCCAAAGGGACTCGTAGAGAAAGGTGGGATGGAAATACTCATAGGCGGTATAGCCGGGAGGCCGCTGTGCCAGAGGGATATAAAGTTTCCAGGCAACATCGGTGGGGCGACCAAATGCCTCCGAGTTGAAAAAGTTTCCCCAGCGCCCGATCGCCTGTCCCAGAATCAGTGAAGGGGCGATCACATCGGCTAACTGCCAGAAAGAGACTCGATTCAAACGGGCAAAGATGATGGTGGCGATCGCCCCCCCAATTACCGCACCGTGGATTGCAATACCCCCATGCCAGATGGCCAGAATCTCACCAGGGTTACGGGCATAGGTCTTCCATTCAAACAGCACGTAGTAAAGTCGGGCTGCGGGAATCGCTGCGATCACCAGCCAGATTGCCAGGTCACCAATTAAATCGGGATTGATACCGCGCCGTTTCGCAAGTTGCTGTGACAGTGTCACCCCCAGCAGCACTGCTGAGGCGATCAAGAAACCGTACCAGCGAATCGTGATAGGCCCGACATCAATCATGATGGGGCCAGGGGACTGGAACTGGAAGGCAAGAAGAGAGTTAAGCAGCATGGAGCGTCAGCAATAAAAGGTGCATCCAGAAATTAAGGAGAACCAGAATGAACGTTCTGACAGTCTACCTTTTCCGTCAATGGTTCGATCGGGGAAAGGGGAGAACTTCGGAGCGCGATCTGGCCAGCAGGCACAACCGCGATAATCTGGAAATTTGCAAAAAAATTCATCGTCTCCTTGAAACCAGGGGGGACTTTTTGTTTCTTTCATAAAGCTGGAGGGAAATACTTAGACACCTCCGCCATTTTGCGGTGGAATGTTGGCAGGTTGCCTTGGGGCTTCTCAAATTCATCGGTGGTGCAGAGTCTACAAACAGTG
>JBIKWV010000534.1:0-4310 GCA_044356135.1 Elainellaceae cyanobacterium | reverse complement strand
AGAAGGGATCGCCCACCTGGACTGCGGGGCGGTCAGCCTCCGACTCATCACTCAGTTCCGCACTGGCAAAACTGGCTCCTCCCATACCATCGCGTCCGGTCGTCGAACCAACGTACAGCACCGGATTGCCAATTCCCACTGCACCAGATTTGACAATCTCTGGCGTTTCCATTAACCCCAGCGCCATTGCGTTCACCAGGGGGTTCCCGGAGTAAGAGGGGTCGAAGTACACCTCACCGCCCACGGTGGGCACCCCAACGCAGTTACCGTAGTGGCTGATTCCCGATACCACGCCGCTAAACAACCGTCTCGTCCGCGCATCCTCCAAATTACCAAATCGTAGCGAGTTGAGAATGGCGATCGGACGTGCCCCCATCGTAAAAATATCCCGCAGAATGCCGCCCACCCCAGTTGCGGCTCCCTGAAATGGCTCTACCGCCGAGGGGTGATTGTGCGACTCAATCTTGAAGGCCAACCGCAGACCATTGCCCAGATCCACCACGCCTGCGTTCTCGCCAGGGCCGACGAGGATGCGATCGCCCTCTGTGGGAAACTGCCGCAGCAGTGGCCGCGAATTCTTATAACAGCAGTGCTCCGACCACATCACCCCAAACATACCCAGCTCGGCCTTGTTGGGGTGCCGCCCTAACCGTTGCACAATTTCTTCGTACTCTTCAGGCTTCAGCCCCTCAGAAGCAATTTCTTCAGGGGAAAACGGGGCGGGAGAAACGGCGGTCATGGCTGAGGTCGGTGAAAAACGACAGATCTCATTGTATTACCTGGACAGTCGTGGGGATTTCAGACGAGTTTGTTTTACACCTTAAGATAAGGGTAGGTTCCAGCAGGCTCATTCCCATGAATCCCCAGATCCTACAACCCACCATTCCCGCTGCCGAACAGCGCCTTGTGCTGGAGGGCGTGACCTGGCAGCAGTACGAAACACTTTTGGCGACGCTGGGCGATGATTTTCCGAATTTGCGGTTGAGCTACCTGGAGGGCACCCTAGAGATCACAACTACCTCTCCGGAGCATGAGGAGCTTAAGACAACGATTGGAATGCTGCTGGAGGAATACTTTCAGGAAACTCGCACTCGCTTTCACGGTATTGGGTCTGCCACCTTTCGCAAGGCAGCAAAGCAGCGGGGGCTAGAACCGGACGAATGCTACTGTTTGGGGCAGAAGAAGGAGTTTCCTGACATTGCGATCGAGGTTGTCTTAACAAGCGGTATCGTAGACAAGCTGGCAATCTATCAGGGGTTGGGAGTAACAGAAGTCTGGCAGTGGGAAGCTGGACAGTTTGTTGTTCATCATCTGAGATCGGCAGGTTATGAAGCGATGGCCCGCAGTGAGCTTCTACCCAACCTGGATTTGAATCTTCTGGCTAGCTACGTGAATCCTGCTGAACAGTTTGATTCGGTAATGAACTTTCGGGGCAGAATTCGCTCCTTAAATTAAACAGTTACTTTATCAGTCACCCAATGGCCCAGGAAAGGCAGGTAGAGGCGAGCGTTTATGAATTTGACCCCGAAAGTGCAGGGGTCGCGCAGCGCTTTATTCTGCTGGAGGAGAGTGAGGTGGCGATCGCCCCTCCCCCGGAACCCCCGGTCACTGCCATCGAACCGACTGCTACCGATGCCAACCAGCGCTGGAGCAAGCTGGTGCAGGACATCCTCACCCCGGATGTTCTCACGCAGTTGATTGTGACGCTGCGCGATGCTTCGCCATTGCCGGATCAGGTAACCTCACAATTGTTTGACCACCTGATCAAGGTGTATCGGCACAAGGTGGCGGAGCTGTTGCAGACCGAGGGAATTGAGGCGATCGATACTCGACAGCCCCACTTGAAGCTGGTCACCAACCGTAAGCAGAACAGCAAAACGCTGGAGCTGGTATTTAACGACGACAAGATTAAGGCTTATCTGAAGAATTCACTGTCGGAGTTCTTCACCCATGCAGGCTTCTGGGAAGAGTTTGCGCGGACAATTGGCACCAATCTGGTGATCTGGGCGATCGAGCGGATTGAGACAGATGTGAATCCACAAGACCTGGCCCATGAACAGTTGCGACACCACATCCGTCAACTGCTGCTGAAGCCAGATTCAGCCATGTTTCAGGAACGCATCAGCTTCCTGGCCCAGATCTATTCCCAGGACATCACCAAACGCATTGTTCAGAGCTTTAATCTGCCCGTCTGTTCGCTTCAGGATATGGATAACCTGCTAGGGCTGCGGCAAAAGCCCTCGGTTTACCTGGATACGGCGCTCAAGCTTGACCCGATTACCGTTCTTCCGACCTCAATCCCGATCGCCAGCAGCATTCGCGCCCAGCTCCGACCTGATCTGTGGCAGAAGAATGCCGACGAACTGGCCGTCTTTCAGTACCGCAGCAAGAGCAACCCGAACAATTTCATCGAACACTACATCACCAATCCCGGCGATATTGACCTGCTTCCCTGGGAGGCAGCAGAGCAGATTATTAATAAATTTGGCTTCGATACCGTTAAACTCCAGCTCATCTTTGCCGCCCGCGCGATGGATGAAGACGAACCCTGGAACAGCGCCTTCACGATGCGGGCCACCGACATGGTGCAACTGCTGGGCTGGGATCGCAACCACAGCACCAGCCTGCCCCAGAAGCGCAATGCCGTCGCCACCACTGCCTATGCGCTGTCCTGTTTGCTGGTGAAATCCGTGTGGATTGAAGGCCGGGGCAACCGTAAGGTGGATGCCAGTACGCCCACAGGCCGGATGTGGGATGTGCTAATCGATTCCCACGGGCAAATTGACTGGGTGACGGGGAAGATTGAGAAACCGGATGAAATCTACATCACGGTGAGTCCGGGACTGTGGACCAAGCATTTTCTCAACCGGGCAGGGAATAAGGCTAAGCAAGCGCTGCACCAGTTTGGCTACCTGGCCAAAGATATTCTCAAGATTGACCCTTATCACAACGAATTAGCCCTCAGACTGGCGATTCAGCTCACGCTGGATGCTCGAATTCGCGCTAAAAATGAGAATCCCTACGACTACCGGGTTGTGAGTCTGCTGGAGGAAGTGCTGCCCCGCACGGAGATTGAGCGGGCTTTGCAGGACAAACACCGGGCACGCGATCTCAAGAACCGCTGGAACAACGCCCTGCATCTGCTGATCAGTCTGGGCTGGCAGATTGAGTTTGACCCCGAAACCTATCCCGCATGGCTCCAGCCCGACAGCGATGCTCCCAAACCCGACGACTGGCGCAAGGTCAAGATCATCGAACGCCTGCTCCAGGCCAAGCTCACGATTAAGCCACCTAACCCGATCCCGGATCTGCTTAACCGCCTGCGGGAGCCAAAAAAACCCAAGCAAATCGAAGCACCTGCACCCGCAGAAGAACTCACGGGACAGCAGGTGCAGCAGGGACGTGAGAACCGGGGCTGGAGCCGCAAAGAATTGGGCGGATTTTTGGGCCTCAGCGCAGACTACGTTGGGAAGCTAGAGAGGGGCGATCGCGTCATCACCCCAGAACTTGAGACAAAACTGCGGAGACTCTTGCATCTGAGTTAAATCGTTCCCTGAGCGGAGTCGAAGGGAACGATGCCTCCCACAAAAAACTTCTATGAACGCAGTCTCCCTAACGCTGACTTCGACTCCGCTCAGCCAACTTCCACGGCTAACACTCCAATAGAGACAGCTCTCTTTGTGGATGGCAATCCGTGAGACAAACTCTGTCTCAAACAAACTGTTGAGGGCGGCAGAGCAGTGACAACTGGCTTGTAGAAAGGCTTTCGCCAGAGACAACTAAAGACAAAGCACCCCGTGTTTGATCACCCAGAACGGAAGTTAGGGGAGATGTGAGACAGGGAAGGATTTCCTATAAGCAGCGTTTTCCTCACAAAACGATCGCCCCTAAACGCTAAGGATAGTGGCAGATGCGATCGCTCCCACTTCAACTCGATTAGCTCTTTGTCTTTCTCACCCTCAGGATTAAGACAAAATACTCCGAATCCTCTCACTTTGGTTGCCGCAGAAATCCGATTTCCCAATAACAGAGTTGCATTGGGAAAGATTAAATCGTTGTCTTTAAAGAAGACAAATTTTCTCCTGATCGCTTCACCTGATCACTCTTGTCTCCAAAACAGGCAGGTTTGTCTTTCTGAGACAGGCTGCTCCGAATCTTCTCACCTTCTGGCGATCCCACCAATACACTCCTCTCCTTCCAGACCGAGACAACAAGACATTGTCTAGCCTGAACCTGATGTTTTGTGATCAGACCAGAGTTACTTTACTTTAAGACAGCATTCACCAGATCGTCTCACTTGAGGATCTGGG
>JBIKWV010000533.1:0-4318 GCA_044356135.1 Elainellaceae cyanobacterium | reverse complement strand
CCTCGGCAACATTTTAGAATACAGGAATTAAATAGAATACTGCGTCTGGGCACGCTTCATGCGACCAGACGCAGCATTCTATATTAATTGCCAGAGCAATAGATATGCCGCGAAACGTTCTCTGAGAGAGCGTTTCGCGGCATTGTAGAGAAAATCGTCAAAACTCCAGCATAGAATCCACTCAATGAATTCTTGTAGATGACGCGATGAGTTGTTATACTTTCGGAGTCTTAGATTCACAATATCTTTAAAGTAAACGATTGATCTTTTTAACTTCATCGACCTATGCTGATAGGCATTAAATTCACTGTGTAGCATCAACAATTGCGCAGTTTAATTCTGCATCAGCATTTGCTTCCTCACGGTGTTGTATTGTCGCCTCAACATCGGATTTCAGCAATTTTTTCTTTCTTTAAGAAGAAGGCAGGTATTTGCTTTGAATACCTGACAATTCTTAATGTGCTGTTCCCGTGCGATGATCCTGACTATGAAAAATACCCATCGTGCCCCTGTTGCAATTATTGGTGCAGGTCTGGCAGGCTTGACTGCTGCCTCTACCCTCCGTCGTTGGGGCGTTCCTGTTGTTCTGTACGAAGCCGGAAAGCAAATCGCTGGCCTTGCCAGAAGCTTCCATGACGAGGAAGGATTTAGCTACGACTTTGGCGCTCACTTCATTACCAATCGACTCGCGGCAGCGATCGGTATTGGTGCGCAGTGTCGGACGGTTCACTATTACGGTGAAAGCGTTCTGCTCAAAGGCCGTTCCTACAGCTATCCCTTCGGGCTGCTACAGGTGCCTCGCTTTTGCTTGAGTGGTATTGCCAGCCGCATGAACCCGATGAATTCTGAACGCGCCCATACCTCGGCAGCCGAATGGTTTCGAGCCGCCTACGGTCGAGCGCTGGCAAACGAAGTGGCGATTCCACTGCTGGAAGCCTGGTCGGGTGCGCCTGCATCAGAACTGGCTGCTTCGGTCGGTGAGAAGATGCAGAATAATGGCGTGGGGCAGGCGTTATTTCTAAAAATGGCCAGTCAGGTCACCCATCGGGCAGTTGCCAACGGGTACAGCCACGAAATGCCAGAAAACCCCTCGGTGTGGCATGTCTATCCAAACGGAGGGCTGGCTCTGTTGTGCGAAAAACTGGCTGCTGGACTGGAGGATGCGATCGCCCTGGAATCACCCGTTGAAGAAATCCTGGTGGATCGGGGGCGGGCTGTGGCGGTTCGCGTCAAGGGACAGGAACAGCCCGTTTCAGCCGTGATCAGTACTGCCCCCTGTCAGATGCTGGCGACGTTGGTGAAGGGAACCGAGGTACTGAAACCGCTGGAGAAATTCCGCTATCGCCCGATGGTCTTTGTCAACCTGCGCCTGAACGGTCGGGGTCTGCTGCCCGATGCCGTTGTGTGGACACCCGAATCGCAATTTCCCTTCTTCCGTCTCACGGAAACCCCGCAGTCAATGCCCTGGCTGGCTCCCGCTGGTAAAACGTTGATCACAGTGGATATGGGCTGTCAGGTAGGGGATGACATCTGGAATATGTCAGAGGAGCAACTGGGTGAATTCTGCCTGGAGCCGCTCCGCACCATGATTCCCGATATCCGACAGCGTTATCTGGGATGCAGAGTATTGCGGACGCCGATCGCCTATCCGGTCTATCTGAACGAATACGAGGAGGAGCGCTTGCGATTTGAGCAGTCGTCAGGCATTGCTGGACTGTACAGCATCGGGCGCAACGGCGAGTTTGCCCATATCCTGATGGAAGACATTTATTGGAAAACACAGGACAAGATGCACCAGTTGGTTGATGAGCTGGAGCGATCGCCAGTCTTCGCTTAGGATAGCGAATTAAATAAAACCAAATTGTTTTTGAGAGAGGCGCGGCTTCGCCGCACTTCTCTCAAAAACAATTACAGGTTAATTTGTTCACGATCCTTAGACCCAATTCAAGCAGCCAAATTTGAGGAGGCACGGCGCTGCAAGCACTGTGCCTTCTTAAATTTGGGTTCTCACTTTAATCTTTCCTTACCCTTTCGATAATTTCGTCCTTATAGGATCAGTATCGCTACGAATCCCAGAGGACTCGTGATCGAGAGGAGATAATTAACTGTGAGTGACAAAAGAAAGAAAAACCAGGAGTCCTATCCCTACTCCAACTATCGAGGTAGTGCTGACGAGCCAGTCTGTAACCACTCTGACAACGCCTACTTTGGTGATATTCTGAATAGTCGCCTCCAGCGCCGCCAACTGATGCGTGGAGGCATTGCAGCAGCGGTGGCTACGGTGTTCAGCCGCTCTAACATCGGCAACCTGTTGGGTGGTGCTGCGGAAGCGGCTACCCCTACCACCATGCTCGGTTTCAAGGCTGTACCTGTGAATGTGGCAGACACGATTGTTGTCCCCGAAGGCTATACTGCACGCTGGCTAATCCCCTTTGGAGAACCCATTACCGGAAGTTTCCCCGGCTTCAAGCTGGAAAATACGGGTGCTGAGCAGGCGATGCAAATTGGGAGCCACCATGACGGGATGCACTTCTTCCCAATCGAAGGCCGCTCTCCCTATGAGGGCAGCTCGTCGGATGGTCTGCTCGTGCTAAACCACGAGTACGTTGAGCCTCGCTTCATGCACAAGGCGGCAGTCGGCCTCGAACTGGATGACGAGGGTGTGCCCAAGAAACCAGATGGCAAGCGGGTGGCCGACCAGGTGCTGAAAGAGATCAATGCCCACGGTGTCAGCATCGTTCGCGTCAGCAAGCAGGCCAATGGTACCTGGGCGGTGCAACGGGATGCCCGCAACCGTCGAGTAACAGCACAGACTCCCGTACAAATCAGTGGTCCGGTTCGCGGCAGCGATCTGGTGAAGACTAAGTACAGCCCGGACGGCACTCGCGCCCGGGGCACCATCAACAACTGTGCCCACGGTGTGACGCCCTGGAATACCTATGTGACCTGTGAGGAGAACTGGGCAGGTTACTTCCGCAACGGCGATCAGGGTGCAGACCAGAAACCCAGTCTGCCCCGTGAACAGTCTCGCTACGGTGTGGCAACAGGTACGTCTCGCTATGCCTGGGAATTGGCCGATAACGGCGCAGACGAGTATATCCGGTTCGATGTTTCGACCAAAGCCGCCAACCCCACTCAGGACTATCGTAACGAACCCAATACCTGCGGCTGGATTGTTGAAATTGACCCCTTCAACCCCAGCAGCACCCCCGTCAAGCGCACTGCTCTGGGGCGATTTGCCCACGAGGGGGTGATCTTCCACAAAGCGGTGGAAGGACAACCCGTGGTGCTCTACTCCGGTGATGACGCCCGGTTCGAGTACATCTACAAGTATGTCTCGTCCCAGCCCTTCCGCAGAGCGACTGCCAGTGGCCGTCTATTGGACAACGGTACGCTCTATGTGGCAAAGTTCAACGCAGATGGTTCGGGCGAGTGGCTACCCCTGGTATTTGGGCAAAATGGCCTGACTCCAGAAAATGGCTTCAAGGATCAGGCAGATGTTCTGGTCAATACTCGTTTGGCGGCAGATAAGGTGGGTGCCACCAAGATGGACCGTCCGGAGTGGGGCGCGATCGACCCCAATACACAGGAGGTCTATTTCACCCTGACCAACAACTCTCGCCGCGAGGAAGCCCAGGTTGACCCTCCGAACCCCCGCGCCAAGAATGAAACCGGGCAGATCATCCGCTGGCGTGAAGCAGGCAACAATCCCGCTGCAACCACCTTCCAGTGGAATCTCTTTGTGCTGGCAGGTGGAGTTGACAACAGCCGCAAACTGTCCGGTCAACCGCTGAATGCCGACAACATCTTCTCCAGTCCCGATGGCCTCTGGTTCGACGCCAGCAGCCGTCTCTGGATTCAGACCGACATCAGCGAGAGTGTCCAGAATAAAGGCACTCAAGCCCAATTTGGCAATAACGCCATGCTGGCGGCTGACCCGACAACTGGCGAAATTCGCCGTTTTCTGACCGGGCCAATGGGTCAGGAGATTACGGGTGTTGTGACGACACCCGATCAACGGACGATGTTCATCAACGTCCAGCATCCCGGTGCTACGACCTCCAAGGCGGATTTTGCAGCGGGTAAGTTTAGCTCCCGCTGGCCCAACCAGAATCCGTCGATCAATCCGCGATCGGCCACGGTGGTCATTACCAAGAACGACGGCGGCGTAATCGGTAGCTAAATTCTATGTCTACCTGAACCTGACGAACAGAAATGGCACGGCGCTCAGCCCGTGCCATTTCTGTTTATGGAGCATCAATTATCTCCCCCAACGTGCTGTCAGATGAGACCTCACAATCATGCATCCCCAGCACGA
>JBIKWV010001068.1:0-4323 GCA_044356135.1 Elainellaceae cyanobacterium | reverse complement strand
ATATTAACAAACACCCCCCCCGGGTGGGGGGGGGGGGGGGGCCCCCCCCCCCCCCCCCCCCCAAAACTGGGATACATCCTGATCACTTGCAGCAGAAGCGCTGGTGGTGCAGGTCGCGGTGGCTGGAGGTTAACTGTGGAGCTACCAGCGGAGCTGAGCCAAGCGAAAACCGGGGTTTTATTAAACAGCAGATCCCTAACCTGAAAGACAAAAAGCCCGCGCCATTGGCGCGGGCTTTTCGCTTTCAGAAGCGCGGCAAATCCGCGCCCCTCAATTTATCGACCCGTCAAAGACGACGGTGACAGATCCGATCAGGACTGCTTCACCAGATCCGTATCGGCCAGCGCGCTGCCCAGGGAATTGCCTGCGGGCAGAGAGGGGAAGCGCTTGTAGGGCACCACATCCTCACCGAAATAGCGGGAGTACTCGGCGCTGTCCACCATTGCATCGACCGTTGCCTTCAGACCGCCCTCCGCCAACAGTTGGTTGTACTGCCGAATTTCGGACTGGGTCGCAGGAGCGCGGCCCAGCAGGTGACGGAACAGGAACTCGATTACCTTGGTGTTGGGATATGGGGTGTAGAACCGCTTGTGGTAGATCTCCGAGCTGGCCAGAGAGCGGACAAACTCACGGACAGAGATTTCGCTGTTCTTCAGTTTGCTCTCCAGGTCGCTGCTGCGGAACTCACCGGGTACCTGACCACTGAACACATCCATTACCTGGACGTAGATGGCATCCAGTACGAGAGAAGTCTCGCCCTGAGTCATGCCGGGGTTCATGCGGAAGATGCGGGCGGGTTTGCGGTGGCTGGTACCGACTCCAGCTTCCACCGACTGACCCTGGACATCGGTAACAAAGGAGCGTCCCAGTTCCATGAACTTGGGTTTGCTGCCGTCGAGTTTGCGGGCGGCGATCGCCAGATCCGCCATCGCCAGACCCATCAGTGGTAGCTTGGTGGCATCCATCTTCGCCTTCACTGGAGAGAAGCTCGGCACCACCAGGTCTTTATTTTGCTTGGTGAGCGTGTTGTAGAGCCTTTGAGTGTTGGGGAAGTTGGCAGCGGGCAGGGTCAGGTAGCGGTTGTAGGGAACCGTGTCTTCTCCAAATGCTTCGCCGTACTCGGCGCTGTCTACCATTGCCCCAATGAAGCCCTTTAGACCTTGAGTCGCCAGAATCTGGTTGTACTTGCGGATTTCCACCTGATCTAGCGGTGCACGACCCAGGAAGTGCTTCGTCCCCAGTTCGATCACCTTCGTGTTCGGATAGGGCGTATAGAACTCCTTGATGTACAGGCTGGAGGTACCCAGAGCAAAGATAAACTCCTTCAGATTGATCTCGCCATTGCTCAGTTTGCTCTCCAGAGAGGAGAACTCATTTTTGACAATGTAGGGTGCGATATCCCGCTCGAACACCTGACGGTAAGCGGCCCCGACGAGGGTCTGGAGGGCAGCCTTGTCTTGCAGATTGGTGAGCTTGAAGACCTTTGTCTGCTCCCGCTTCTTCGAGACGCCCTGGTTGGAGCGGAACAGGATGTCCGGCTCGGTACGCATCTCGGTTACTGCACCCAGTTCCATAAAAGCGGGAGTTTCTTCGGTGATGGGCTTCAGGATGCCCTTGTCAGTGATACTACCCACACGGTTAGACCGGAGCGCCAGACCACTCGGGGTCAGGTAGCGCTCGTAGGGAACGGTGTCTTCACCAAACACTTCGGAGTATTCTTCAGTGTCGAGGATGGCATCCACCAGGGCGTAGAAGCCTTTCTTCGAGCAGATGTCGAAGTACTTGTTGATCTCCTGACGACCGTAGGTGGGACGGCCCAGCAGACGACGGTGGATGTATTCCACGGCCTTCGTCACATAGAGCGGCGTCCAGTAGAGCTTACGGAACAGATCTGACTTGGCCAGGATGCGGACAAACTCGCGGACTGAGATGTCGCCGTTCTCCAGCTTGTTCTCTGCCACTTTCTGACGCTGACCTTCGTATACGTCACGCCCGATGACTTGCAGGTAAATCGCCCGAATGACCGCTTGCGTGGAGCTTTCGGAGAACTTGACGCTGATACCCTTGGTGCCGCTACCCTTCTTGGAGAAAGTTCCGGTGTAGCTGGGAATTTGATCCAGCTTGAACACCTTTGGTCCCAGGGAACCGGGAGCCACACCGCGTGCGGCGGGATTGCTCAACTGATTGTTGATACTGGGGCCACGGTTGATCAGAATCCGACGGGTATCTTTGCTGAACGGTGCAGGCGTTGCACTGGGGTTGCGGGTTTCCTTCGGGAAGATCGCCCCGAACTGAATTTCCAACGGGTCGTTGCCAGAACCGTAGACGTGCTGGTCGGGCAGCGGTTGAGTGTATTTGGCGAAGGTGGTGATGAAGTGGGGCGTCTTGCGGAAAGGCGCACTGTACTTAAACAGGTCTTGCTGCGGCCCCCAGTTACGACACTCCTGAGCTTCCTGACCCAGACCACGCAGGTAGGGTACCGTTTCTTCCCCGAAGTAGTCGGCGTATTCTTCCGAATCCACCAGGGCGTCTACCAGCCGGGACAGACCACCGGAGGAAACGATCGCAAAGTACTTCTGTACTTCTTCACGAGAGCTGGGGCCGCGACCGAGGATATGACGGAAGGCCAGTTCCAGCGCACGGCTGTTGATGTACGGCTCGTAGAAGTTCTTGCGGTACAGGGGCGACTTGGCCAGACGGCGAATGAACTCCTTCATGGAGATATCTCCGTTCTTCACCTTCGACTCCAGGTCGGAGATGCTCAGGGAGTAGGCGCGGGTGATGTCGCGCTCAAACACCTGACGGTAAGCCGCCTTGATTACCTCGTTCTTCTCACTGGCCGACAGACCGGGCTTCATCGCATACTTGGGACGACGCTCAGCGGCATTGTAGTAGATCTGAGGCAGTTGCAGACCTTGCTGGTCTCCGGTGGAACGCTGGCGCAGCTTGGTGGAAGGCGTGGGGGCAACGAACTCGTTGATCAGCACTTCAAAGTACTGGGCCACGATCAGAGCAGCATCGGCGTCGTTACGGAAGTAGCCCAGTGCTGCCGCCCGCATTTCCTGGAGGGCAACGATGGTCGCATCACTGGAGCAGGCGTTCTCGATGATTTCCCGCAGACCGCGCGTGTTGACAGCGATGATATTCGGGTCACCCGCCACGATCGCATAGGTCACATAGCGCAGGAACCAGCTCAGATCCCGCAGCGACTTCTGCATGTTGGAGGGGCCATAGCGGGCCACGTTGATCGGGCGGAAGCCGGGAGGGGTGGGGCCACTGCTGGGGGTATTGAAGAAGGAAATGACGCCTTCAAAAATGCCGCCGCCACCGCTCGAAACGTAGGTAACGGTACCCAGCTTCATGCTCTCTTTCATGTCGAGGGGAACACCGCCCATCGTCATCACCATCGCTTCTTCTTCACGGGGCTTCTCTAAGAAAGCCATTGGAGAGCCGCCAACGAAGATCCGGTTGGCAGCGCGAGAAACGATGAGTTCAGAGTTTTTCGTCAGGGTGTCTGCGATCGCCAGCCGCTTCAGACCGGAGCTAAAAAAGCTGGCCAGCTCGCTCAGTTCGCCCTTTCCGAGGAATCGATCCTGCTGTTCCGCCTGGGAGATGGTTGAGACGGGAAGAGTTTGATAAAGGTTGGGGCGAGCTACAGAGCTTCCACCGCTTGCCGTTACACTCATTGGATTTCAAAAGCTCCCTTAATAACAACTGCCTCAAAGAATAAAATCTGAACGCTTCTGGACAGGCGCGAGCCAGCCTCGAATCACTCCGACCGGAGTGAACCTACCGCCGTGGACTCATATAGAAGACTGTCTTAGGGGCGAACAGCTTAACTTTAAGATTAAAACGTTTGGGACTCATTACGCGGAATGTTAAAAAGCGTGTACAAGCCTCCCTATGAGTTTCCCAGAAAATCTTGATAGATAGGGCGATCGGTCTCTGAGAGAGGCAATAAGTTTTGTTAAGGGCTTCTCCGAAAACCGAGCGCCCAAAATTTGGCAGGCGTGACGCTACAGCGTCACGCCTGCCAGATTTTGGGCGCTCGGATAGGCACTAAGTGGGGTTCACCACCGCTGCAAGAATCCCCATGAAATGTTGCAGCCCCGGTGTTACCAACCCGGGAATCTTCGCCCGGTCATCCCAGATGCGTAACTGGACAGCCTCCTCTGCAAACGGCTGGTTGATAAATTGCTGCGCCTCCTCCGTTGAGAGAATGCCCCCCTGGTGCTTCAGGCTGCGCTGCGATTCGGGGGAGAGGTCGTGATGGTAGGCAGGATCGATCGCACACAGATATCGTTTGGCCTGGACGTGGAGCCG